>JAPHRD010000067.1 GCA_026196225.1 Motiliproteus sp. | reverse complement strand
GTTTTAGACCCAACTGCAGGAACAGGCCTACACCTAGAATCAGTACCAGCATCATCGGTCCCCAGACGATACTGTTTATTTCACCGATGATATTGCTCAATGCTTCCATCGTTTTTTACCCTCCACAGGTTTTTATTGTTATCCCGAATGTCGGAATACGATTTCTTTGGTGCTAAGCAGCCAAAATTCCACCTATTGATCGATATGCGACCGTTAGGGTTCAAATGGAAATTTAAAGTCAACAAAGTTTCGTATAGGAAACAACGTACCCGAAAGAGGAAATTGTTGCAAGCCCGTTTTTTTCAGTTTTTGAGGTTAGGTGACGGCTATCCCAGGAAATCTGCGGCTATCTGCTGGAAAATTCGAGGAAATAAAAAAGGGTGGCTAGGCCACCCTTTGGGAACTTCTGAGGATGTTACTGGTGGTTAGTGGGCCAGAATCTGACTCAAGAACAGTTTGGTTCGCTCGGACTGTGGATTATCGAAGAATTCGTGTGGATCGTTCTCTTCGATAATTTGGCCGCCGTCCATAAAGATTACTCGGTTGGCCACAGTCTTGGCGAAGCCCATCTCGTGGGTTACGCAAAGCATGGTCATGCCTTCCTGAGCCAGTTCGATCATTACGTCCAGTACTTCTTTGATCATCTCGGGGTCGAGTGCAGATGTGGGCTCGTCAAAAAGCATCACCTCTGGATTCATGCAAAGGCTGCGTGCAATAGCTACACGCTGCTGTTGACCACCGGATAACTGTCCCGGGTATTTGAAGGCCTGGTCAGGAATCTTTACCCGTTCCAGATACTTCATGGCTGTGGCCTCGGCCTCTTTACGTGGGGTCTTACGAACCCAGATAGGGGCTAGACAGCAGTTCTCAAGGACCGTCAGGTGAGGGAAGAGGTTAAAGTGTTGGAACACCATGCCCACTTCCCGGCGGATGGTCTCAATGTTTTTCAGGTCGTTGGTTAGCTCTGTGTTGCTTACCAGAATCTGTCCCGCCTGGTGCTCTTCTAGGCGATTAAGACAGCGAATCATGGTGGACTTGCCGGAACCTGAAGGGCCGCAGATTACAATGCGCTCGCCTTTTTTGACGGTTAGATTGATATCTTTGAGGACGTGGAATTCACCGTACCACTTGTTGACGTCTTTTAACTCAATCTTTACTTCGTCGGAGACGCCCATGGTTTCTGTAGACATATTTACTCCTAAATCTATTTAGTCAGCCGTGCGTCTCTAACGCGCGCCGTGGCCGGTGTGCAGTTTCTTCTCCAAGCCCTGGCTGTATCGGGACATGCCGAAACAGAATACCCAGAACACAAAGGCTACAAACACATAGCCTTCGACCGAATAGCCGAGCCACTTGGGATCGGATAGGGCTGCTTGAACGATTGCCAATAGGTCGAAAAGACCGATGATCAGAACCAGACTGGTATCCTTGAACAGTGCGATAAAGGTGTTCACGATACCTGGAATCATCAGCTTCAGCGCTTGAGGCAAGATGATCAGTCCCATGGATTTCCAGTAGTTAAGACCCAGCGCCATGGCCGCTTCGTACTGACCTTTGGGAATCGCTTGTAATCCACCGCGGATAACCTCGGCCATATAGGCGGATTGGAACATGGTTATACCAATCAGGGCCCGCACCAGCTTGTCCATATGGGTTTCGCCGGAGACGAACAACGGCAACATCACCGATGCCATAAAGAGTACGCTGATCAGTGGTACACCACGCCATACCTCGATAAAGGCAGTACAGAGGCTACGGACGATCGGCATCTCTGAGCGCCGCCCGAGGGCCAGCAGTACACCAAATGGCAGGGATGCAACGATACCCACGCAGGCTAATACCAGTGTCAGAGTCAGACCGCCCCACTTATGGGTTTCGACCACTTCCAGTCCAAAGGCTCCGCCGTATAGGAGGTAGAAGGCTATGATTGGAAAGATGATCAGGGTGAATGCTGCGATCAAGGGCTTCTTGGGTGTGCTCTCAATGATCAATGCGGTGATCAAGATAACCCCGATCACGTACATGGTATTGATGCGCCAATACAGTTCCTCTGGATAAAATCCGTAGATAAACTGATCCAAGCGGACGCTGATAAATACCCAGCAGGCTCCGCCGCTGGTGCAGTCTTCACGGGTTTCTCCAATCCAGTCGGAGGTCAGGAATGCCCAATCAATTAGAGGTACGAGGTTGATTACCAACAGATAGCCAACGATGACCGTTAGTAGGCTGTTGAGCCAACTGGAAAACAGATTCGTTCTCAACCAGCCAATAACACCGACAGTGCTGGGTGGTGGTGGAAGATCCGGCAGTTTATCGTCATTTATGATCATATCAGCGCTCCACCAGTGCCATGCGTTTGTTGTACCAGTTCATTAACAGCGATACCAACAAGCTTATGGTTAGATACACGGCCATGGTCATAAGGATGATTTCGATCGCCTGACCGGTTTGGTTGAGGGTGGTGCCCATAAATACCGAAACCAGGTCCGGGTAGCCGATGGCAGTTGCCAGGGATGAGTTTTTTATTAAATTCAAATACTGGCTGGTCAGTGGCGGGATAATAACGCGCAGAGCTTGAGGGATAACAACTAACTGTAGAGTGCGACCGTTACTGACCCCAAGAGCATGGGACGCTTCAGTCTGTCCTTTACTCACCGCTTCGATACCTGAGCGCACAATCTCTGCAATAAAGGCTGCGGTGTAGATGCTTAAAGCCAGAAGCAAAGCCATTAGTTCAGGGATAATGACGGCGCCGCCTTTGAAGTTAAATCCTTTTAGAGCTGGGTAATCCCAGGTCATGGGAGAGCCAGCCAGGAAGTAGACGACCAAAGGGATACCAATCAAAAGTCCCACAGACGCCCAAAATACAGGGAACTGTTGTCCGGTTGCGTCCTGACGTTTGTGATTCCAACGAGATAGGTAGATACAAGCACCTATGGCGACGAAAAACGCTATCACAACGAACCAGAAACCAGCTTCGAGAACTGGAGATGGGATATAGAATCCCCGGTTATTAATAAACGCGCTACCTAGTTCGATACTCTGTCGAGGAGAGGGAAGCGGCCCGAGTACTGCGACGTACCAGAAAAAGATTTGCAGCAGCAACGGAATATTCCGGAAAGTTTCCACGTAACACATGGCCGCTTTGGAGATTAGCCAGTTGTTCGATAGTCTGGCCACCCCCAGAACAAAACCGAGAATTGTTGCTAGAGCCACACCTAAGAAAGAAACCAACAGCGTATTGAACAGGCCTACCAAAAAGGTACGGCCAAAGCTGTAAGTGGCGTCATAGGGAATGAGGGTTAATAGGATATCGAAACCGGAAGTTTGGGTTAGAAATCCAAAGCCGGTGGTAATACCCCGGGTTTCCAAGTTGGTCAGCGCGTTATTAACGATATGGGCGACGAAGGCCACCACCATGGTGACGATCAGGATTTGGAAAATAATGGCGCGCTTATCCGGATCGTTCCAGAACTTGGGTTTGGAGGCGGGAGCCAAGCTTTTATTTACTTCAGCTGGCATAGGTTGTCTCCTGGAATTCAATCAAACAGTGAACAAAACCAGACGGTTATAGTGCTAAGTAGCCTCTGGCAGCGGGAGCTGCCAGAGGCTGTGGTTTCCTGAGGAGGAATTAACGCATTGGAGGTGCGTACAAGAAGCCACCTTTGCTCCACAGGGCGTTGTTGCCACGAGAGATGTTAAGTGGTGAGCCAGTACCGACGTTGCGCTCGAATGCTTCGCCGTAGTTGCCCACTTGCTTAACGATGTTGTAAGCCCAATCATCGCTCAGACCCAGGCCTTCACCTTTAGGTCCTTCTTTACCGACGAGACGCTTAACGCCTGGGTTGTTACCGTCTTTCATCTTATCGATGTTAGCGGAGGTCAGTCCCAGTTCTTCAGCGTTGATCATGGCATTCAGAGACCATTTAACGATGTTGAACCATTGGTCGTCACCTTGGCGAACAACAGGACCCAGAGGCTCCTTGGAAATCACTTCAGGCAGTACCATGGCGCCATCGGGGTTAGCCAGTTTGATACGCAGGGCGTACAGTTGAGATTGGTCAGAAGTCAGTACGTCACAACGGCCAGCTTCGAAACCTTTAACAGTTTGGTCTGAGGTGTCGAATACCACAGGGGTATAGGCCATCTTATGCTGACGGAAATAGTCAGACAGGTTCAGCTCGGTGGTGGTACCGGATTGGATACATACGGCAGCACCGTCCAGCTCCAGCGCACTTTTCACGCCTAGCTCTTTACTGACCATAAAGCCTTGGCCGTCGTAGTAGTTGACGCCAGCAAAGTTCAGACCCAGCTTGGTGTCGCGGGTTTGGGTCCATGTGGTGTTACGAGAAAGAACGTCGATTTCGCCGGATTGCAGAGCGGTGAAACGCTCTTTAGCAGTCAGAGGAATGTATTTTACTTTGGAAGCATCTCCAAGAACCGCTGCAGCGACTGCGCGGCAAACGTCTACGTCCAATCCTTCCCAGTTACCTTTTGCATCAGGGTTAGAGAACCCTGGGAGACCGGTACTCACACCACACTGAACAAAGCCCTTGCCTTTGACAGCCCCCAGGGTTTCATCAGCGGCTTGCGCGCCTGAACTGAGACCCATGGCCAAAGCAGACATTGCAGCAATAGAAGCAAGTTTTTTCATGTTTAGTCCTTCTTATATATTCAGATAGCCTGGTAGAGGCGTAACTACAGTTAATTATTTTCGTTAATAGCAGCTTTACAGCAAAGCACATGCCATGTGTTGAATATTTTCAAAGTCACGCATTTAGAATAGCGCAAAAAATCACCGCAGGAGCTTGCACCTGCAAATTCATCAAATGAATGCCTAGCCGTGATTAGAACTACTGATTGAATCAAATGGGGTGGGGGCCAACAATATCTCTAGTTGGTGTAGATGGTGGCTGGGTGTAGCCAGAATAGCGCCAACTAACGCCATATTTATAAATGTTGTGGGTTTTCTGAGGCTTAACGACGCTCACGGAGGGTGGAGGCGTCAATTATAATTGCATGCTGCATGTGCACAGCTGGGGTTGTTGCACCAATAAAGATCAGATTCTGCTTAATTAGCTGGTGGTTGTTGGGGACGGGTGGAAAGGCCACCCGCAAATATTATTGAATGATTTTTGGTAGAAGTACTAGGTAGAAGTACTAGCTAGATGCTTTTAGGTGGAGGTGATCCAGAGTACCTGTGCGTCTTCTTCGCTGGTTGAGACCAGGGCGTGTCCCATGCCGCCATCATAGTAGGTGCTATCACCCTCTTTAAGTTCGACTGGTTCGTAAAACTCGGTATGCAGCATGACGCTACCTTTTAATACCAGCATAAACTCTTCACCTTCGTGGCGCACCCAATTGGGAAACTCGGAAAAGTCCCGCGCTCGTACTGTGGTCATATAAGGCAGCATCTTCTTATTGCTGAGCTGAGTAGCCAGAATCTGGTGTTCGTAGGTCGGCGTAGGATGAGGGCGGCCTTCGTTCGCTCGGGTGATATCGCGGCGACCGGAAGTCTGGGATTCCTTAGCGCTAACAAATAACTGAGGGATATCGATATTCAATCCCGTTGCCAGCTTTTGCACCGCTGTAAAGGTGGGTGAGATCTGTTCGTTTTCAATCTTAGAGAGGGTGGAACGGGCTAAGCCAGTGCGGCGACTGGCTTCTTCCAGGGTTAAATGGTTAGCCAGACGGATCTCCCTAACCCGCTTGCCGAGCTGCATTGGCGCCACATTGGACTCGGTGCTCGTTTTTTGGGTTTCCAGCATAGAGGGAAATTCACTGGGGGCTTCAGCCATCTGATCTTGCTCCAATCCTGTACGTTAATCCCTGAATGATACACCAATCTCTATGTCGACACATTGATAGCTAATAAAGTGGCAGATAGGAACGCTGGGAGGCAAAAGTTTCCAATAGGAAATAAAAGTTGATTGTGTTTCCTGTGGGTGATAGTCTGCAAGCACTTGATAGCGTAAATAGTGATTTTTGTTATCTAAGCGCTGTCCAAAAAAGAACCTAACAATAAGCAGAAAGACGCTCTGATCTAAACTTAAGCAAGAGCGGTAGCGGAGAGAAAAGATGTCATTGAGTGTATTCGATCTTTTCAAGATTGGTGTGGGGCCTTCCAGTTCTCACACGGTCGGTCCCATGTGGGCTGCAAATCGGTTCCTTCAGTTGCTAGAAGAGCGGCAGGAGGAGAGTAAAGTCTCTCGTCTGCGTATCTGTTTATATGGTTCTTTGGCGATGACTGGTCAAGGTCACGCCACCGATATCGCCACCCTGGTTGGTCTGATGGGTGAGCGTCCAGATCATGTTGATCCCGACAAAATTCCTTCCTATATAGATGCGATTCGTAACGATGGTCAGTTGTTGCTAAACGGTACCCGTGCGATTCCTTTTGTTGAGTCCACCGATTTGCTGTTCCTTCGCGGAGAATCTCTGCCGCAGCATCCCAATGGTATGCGCTTTGAAGTCTTTGATGAGGCGGGTCTGCAGTTTTTCTCACGCACTTACTTCTCTGTGGGTGGCGGGTTTGTACTTTGCGAAGATGAGATCGAGCTGGACGCAGGTGAAGTGGCACAAATTGAAATTCCTTATCCTTTCGAAACCGGTGAAGAGTTGCTGGCACGAGGTAAAGAGTCCGGCCTTTCTATTGCGGAGCTTGTGATAGCCAATGAGCACGCTATTCACCCAGATATAGATGTGAATGAAGGCATCGATCGTATCTGGGCAGTAATGGAAGTCTGTATCGAGCGGGGTTGCCGTGAAACAGGCGAACTACCAGGTGGACTGGGAATTAAGCGTCGCGCCCATGATCTGCGTGCGGAGCTAACCGGTCATCCAGAAGCTGCATTGCGTGATCAGTTGACAGTGATGGACTGGGTTAACCTTTATGCCATGGCTGTTAACGAAGAAAACGCCGCGGGTGGTCGTGTTGTTACTGCACCCACCAATGGTGCAGCGGGTGTGATTCCTGCTGTCGTTGCTTATTACCACCGCTTTGTGCCGGGTGCTACCAAAGAGGGTGTTCGGACTTTCTTAGCGACATCAGCGGCCATCGGCATGCTGTATAAAAAGAACGCTTCGATCTCTGCTGCCGAAGTGGGCTGCCAGGGTGAGGTTGGTGTGGCTTGTTCTATGGCTGCTGCCGGTTTGACTGCGGTTATGGGTGGCACTAACGAGCAGATCGAAAATGCCGCCGAGATCGGTATGGAGCACAACCTGGGTCTGACCTGTGATCCCATCGATGGTCTGGTGCAGGTGCCCTGTATCGAACGTAACACCATGGGCGCCGTTAAAGCGATCAACGCTTCTCGATTGGCATTGCGGGGTGACGGTAGTCACCGGGTACCGCTGGATAGCGTGATTGAAACCATGCGTCAGACCGGTATCGATATGCAGGAGAAATACAAGGAAACCTCCCAAGGAGGCCTGGCGGTTAACGTCGTTGCATGTTAATTGCGGTTTCCCAGAGAAACTGTTCTAACTAATTAAAATCACAATGGAAATTTGTTAGCTAGCGGCTCCTCAGCGAGGAGTTGTCAGCTACGGCTTTGTCCAAAACAACAACCAAAAGCGTCGAAAAGACGTTAAATAAAAAGCGATATTGATAAGAGGGTAATCGACCATGAGTATCAGCGAACTGTACGCCAATGATTCCCAGCGGGAAAACTTTTTCACCGCCAATCTGGCAGATATGGATCCTGCCATCAAGGGCGCGGTGAACCAGGAGTTTGACCGTCAGGAAGGCCAGATCGAACTGATCGCCTCAGAGAACATCGTTTCCAAGGCGGTTATGGAAGCCCAGGGTACGGTGCTGACTAACAAGTACGCCGAAGGTTACCCCACTCGTCGCTACTACGGTGGTTGCGAATACGTTGACGTGGTAGAAGCACTGGCTATCGAGCGTGCTAAGCAGCTGTTCGATTGCGAATTTATTAACGTTCAGCCGCACTCCGGTGCTCAGGCAAACGGCGCGGTTATGCTGGCTCTGTTGCAGCCAGGCGATACCGTACTGGGTATGTCTCTGGATGCCGGTGGTCACCTGACCCACGGTGCCCGTCCTGCACTGTCTGGCAAGTGGTTCAACGCTGTTCAGTACGGTGTTAGCCAGGAAGATTGCCGTATCGATTACGATGCCGTTGAAGCCCTGGCCGTTGAGCACAAGCCTAAGATGATCATCGCTGGTGGTTCCGCCATTCCTCGTGAGATCGACTTTGCCCGTTTCCGTGAGATCGCCGATAAGGTTGGTGCTTACCTGATGGTCGATATGGCTCACATCGCTGGTCTGATCGCCACTGGTCTACACCCTAGTCCACTGCCTTACGCTGACGTTGTTACTACTACAACTCACAAGACTCTCCGTGGTCCTCGTGGTGGCATGATTCTGAGTAACGATCTGGATATTGGCAAGAAGATCAACTCTGCCGTTTTCCCTGGTCTGCAGGGCGGCCCACTGATGCACGTGATCGCGGCTAAAGCGGTTGCTTTCGGTGAAGCGCTACAACCTGATTTTAAAGATTACATTCAGCAAGTGATCGACAACGCTCGCGTATTGGCCGAAGTGATGGTCGAGCGTGGCTGCGACATCGTTACCGGTGGTACCGACACCCATTTGATGCTGGTAGACCTGCGTCCTAAAGGCCTGAAAGGTAATGCAGTTGAAGAGAGCCTGGAACGTGCCGGCATCACCTGTAACAAGAACGGCATCCCCTTCGATCCTGAGAAGCCAATGGTTACCTCTGGTATCCGTTTGGGTACGCCTGCAGGTACCAGCCGTGGTTTTGGCATTGAAGAGTTCCGCCAGATCGGTTATCTGATCAGCGATGTGCTGGATGGCCTGGCTATCAACCCAGAAGACAACAGTGAAGTTGAGCAGAAAGTTCTGAAACAGATTCAGACTTTGTGCCAGCGCTTCCCACTGTACCGCTAATTGACGCCGCTATTGGTTTCCCAACTGAACAATTGAATAAGAACCTATCGATTCAGGAATTAAGATTATGAGCAACATCCCTTCAAATCTGCGTTTTGCCAAAAGCCACGAGTGGGTACTGGATAACGGTGACGGCACGGTAACTGTTGGTATCAGTGATCACGCCCAAGAACTGCTGGGCGACGTGGTATTCGTTGAGCTGCCTGAAGTAGGCCGTGAGCTGAGCAAGGGCGACGACTTCTCCCTGGTTGAATCTGTAAAAGCCGCATCCGATGTTTACTGCCCCGTTAGTGGTGAAGTTATCGAGGTCAATGAAGTGCTGGATGATGCACCAGAAACCCTCAACGAAGATCCTTACACCCAAGGCTGGATTGCCAAGCTGCGCATCAGTAACGAAGCCGAGATCAGCGAATTGCTGGATGCTTCTGGTTACGAGGCTGTAGTGGCCGACAGCGAGTAAGTCGTTGTCGATCTAGAGCATTGTTGTAGAGAATTAAAATCGGCTCAGTATTACTTGGTTTCGCTAAAGCGATACTGAGCCGCGTTTTTTATAGGTATCACCATGAATGGAACCGTATCTCCACGTCTGAAGACCCTTGAATTCACCGAAGAGTTTGTTGGACGTCACCTGGGGCCCGATCAAGATCAGATTAAAGCCATGCTGGCTTCTCTGAATCTTGAATCAGTGGAACAACTGATCGACCAGACCGTACCTGAAGCGATTCGTCTGCCTGGCGAATTGGCATTGGCAGCACCACGTTCTGAACGAGAAGTATTGACCTATTTGAAGCAGGTCGCTGGTCAGAATCAGGTTAATAAATCCTTTATCGGCCAGGGATACTACGACACCTTGGTGCCTAACGTAATTCTCCGCAACGTATTGGAAAATCCCGGCTGGTACACCGCTTATACGCCTTACCAACCTGAAATTGCTCAGGGTCGTTTGGAAGCGCTGTTGAACTTTCAACAGATGGTAATGGATCTGACCGGAATGGAGCTGGCTAACGCTTCTCTGCTGGACGAAGCCACCGCTGCTGCGGAAGCCATGGCCCTCTGTAAGCGTGCCAACCGTAAGAAGAGCAACCTGTTCCTGGTGAGCAACGATGTTCATCCTCAGACTCTGGATGTGGTTAAAACCCGTGCCGAATACTTTGGCTTCGAAGTCAAAGTGGGTGATGTGGACAGCCTTCTGGACAGCGAAGATGCCTTTGGTGTACTGCTGCAGTATCCCGGTACCAGTGGTGCTGTTACCAATATCGAAGCATTGATTCAAAAGGCTCATGACAACAAGGCGCTGGCTGCTGTTGGTGCTGATCTGTTGAGCCTGGTTATGCTGAAATCACCGGGTGAAATGGGGGCCGATGTTGTATTCGGTTCCGCCCAGCGCTTTGGCGTGCCTATGGGATTTGGTGGTCCGCACGCTGCATTCTTCGCTGCCGGTGACAAGCACAAGCGTTCTGTCCCTGGTCGTATCATCGGTCAGTCTATCGACGTAAAAGGTGCCCCCGCACTGCGTATGGCGATGCAGACTCGCGAACAGCATATCCGTCGTGAAAAGGCCAACTCTAACATCTGTACCGCCCAGGCGCTGCTGGCCAACATGGCTTCTTTCTATGCCGTTTACCACGGTCCAGAAGGGCTCAAGCGAATCGCCGAGCGGGTACACCGCCTGGCTACGATCTTTGCCAAAGCGATCCAAGAGCAGGGCGTTACTCTGGCAAACCAAAGCTGGTTTGATACCTTGACCCTGTTTGTTGGCAACCAACAGCAAACCATCATTGAGCGTGCATATCAGGCAGGTATCAATCTGCGAGTTGTCGGCGACGAGCAGCTCTCCGTCAGCTTTGACGAGACCACTGAATTGTCCGATGTTGTTGATCTGGTTGCGGTTATTACCGGTCAATCCGACCTGGATCTGAAACTGGAAGAGATCGATGCCTCACTGGCTGCGGGCACAGAAAGTGGTCTGCCAAGCGACCTGCGTCGTACTTCTCAGTTCCTGACCCACCCGGTATTTAACAGCTACCACTCTGAAACCGAGATGCTGCGCTACCTGAAGCGTCTGGAGAATAAAGATTTCAGTTTGACTCACGGCATGATCCCACTGGGTTCTTGCACCATGAAGTTGAACGCTACTGCCGAAATGGTACCGGTGACTTGGCCTGAATTTGCCAACATCCATCCGTTTGCGCCTCGCGATCAAGTGCAGGGTTACATGCAGATGATCGACGAGTTGGAAGCGATGCTGGTTGAAGTGACTGGCTACGACAAGGTTTCCATGCAGCCTAACTCAGGGGCACAGGGCGAATACGCTGGCTTGCTGGCTATCCGCAAGTATCAGGAGAGTGAAGATCAGGGACATCGTGATATCTGTCTGATCCCAAGCTCTGCTCACGGTACCAACCCGGCATCGGCTGCCATGGCAGCGATGAAGGTTGTAGTTGTTGAGTGCGATGAGAACGGCAACGTAAACATCGACGATCTTAAGGCCAAGGCCGAGAAGCACAACGACGATCTGTCTTGCATCATGATCACCTATCCTTCCACCCACGGGGTGTTCGAAGAGGGAATTAAGGAGATCTGCCAGATCATTCATGACAACGGCGGCCAGGTTTACATGGATGGCGCCAACATGAATGCTCAGGTAGGTCTGTCCAAGCCGGGCGAGATCGGTTCCGATGTGTCTCACCTGAACCTGCACAAAACCTTTGCCATCCCACACGGTGGCGGTGGTCCTGGCATGGGCCCCATCGGCGTCAAGAGCCATCTGGCGCCTTTCCTGCCGAACCATCAGGTCAGCCCGATTGAAGGTGCTCATGTTGATAAGAGCCGGCCGTTGATGGGTGCGGTATCCGCTACTCCATTTGGCTCAGGCGCTATCCTGCCAATCAGCTGGGCGTACTGCGCCATGCTGGGGGCTGAAGGTCTGCGGAAGTCCACCGAAGTGGCTATCCTAAACGCCAACTACATGACCGAGAAACTGTCGGAGCACTATCCGATTCTTTATCGCGGTCGGAACAACCGTGTGGCACACGAATGTATCGTCGATATCCGCCCGCTCAAGGAGAGCAGCGGTATCTCCGAAGAGGACATTGCCAAGCGTCTGATGGACTACGGTTTCCACGCTCCGACCATGTCGTTCCCAGTACCGGGCACGCTGATGATCGAGCCAACCGAATCTGAATCCAAGGCTGAGCTGGATCGCTTTATCGAAGCGATGGTGTCGATCCGTCAGGAGATCAAACAGGTTGAAATCGGTGCTATTGATGCCGACAACAATCCGCTGAAGAACGCACCACACACGCAGGCAGATATTGTTGGTGACTGGGAGCGTCCTTACAGCCGCGAGCAGGCGGTATTCCCGGTAGCAGGTCTGAAGACTAACAAGTTCTGGCCAGCCACAAACCGTATCGACAACGTCTATGGTGACCGCAACTTTGTTTGCTCATGCCCAGGCATCGAAAACTACCGCTAAACAGCAAAGTTTTGTCGGATTTGAATAAAGATTGTGAAAGGGATTTTAAAGATTGTGAATTTAATAAAGATTGTGAAAGAACATCTTACGTAAGTGAGATCGAAGAGAGGAATTAATCAGGTCTGTTCATTCCTTTGACTGTTTATGCTGCAAGCATCTTTTTGGGCGCCTTCGGGCGCCCTTTTTTTAACTAGCAATCTAACGGGTATGGCAAGTTAGAAGATTGCCTGACATTAAGTTGCAGGCTGTTTGTAAATCTATGCTCTGTCTGAAGCTAGGGGAAACACTGGAGGAATTACTATGAAGATATTTAGCGCAATCGTAGCACTTGGCTTGGCTCTGTATCTGTTTTACCGGGCGAATGGAATGGATGGCGTGAGCCTGGAACGCTTTGGCTATATAGGTGGAGGAGCTATCTTGATTGTCGTAACAATCTTTCTTTTTGTTCCTATGAAAGTAAGCGTCCGGGCATCACACCGTGTCAGATTCAGGCGGTTGCCAGTTATGGGGTAGCAACTCACCGATCGCGCTGGCTTTCTGGGTCGGTAATCGAGC
>JAPHRD010000124.1 GCA_026196225.1 Motiliproteus sp. | reverse complement strand
ATTCATGTCACTTCCCGATTTGATGATCGAAAAGTGTCAACGTTATTCAGGACGGGACATTAAAAAGAAAAAAGCCGCAGTTATAGCGGCTTTTTTTTGTCTTCAGTGGATGACTCTTCCATGCCATCCCCTTCGTCGTTCAGATCATCATCCATTAGAATCCGATAGGCCTCTCCGTCCATATCATCGAACTGACCACTTTTGGCAGCCCAGAACAGAATCGCCACTGCCACAATTCCCAGGATAATCATGCCTGGTATCAGGCCGTAGATAACTTCCATCGTAAAACCCCAGCTTACCGTTACCGGACAGATCTCCGACAACATTTAACCTTTTAGAGTGATCAATTATCTCACGAAATCCGGGTTTCAGATATTCCTTATCCCAACCATGCAAGATAACGGTATAAATCTACTTCTTATTACGAAATATCTTTGAGATCCGCGTCGCATTACCGATTACTGCCAATGAGCTGAGCGGCATGGTGATCGCTGCAACCAACGGAGTAACAAACGCCATCATCGCCAGCGGTACCATAATAATGTTGTAACCAATTGAGATAGCGATATTTTGGCGGATGGTTCTCAGAGTCCTGCGGGACAATTTCGAAGCCATCTGGATATTTTCCAGCTCACTACTCATCAACACGATATCAGCACTGGCGATAGAGACATCAGTGCCCGAACCAAGAGCGATACCCACATCAGCACGGACCAATGCCGGCGCATCGTTAACGCCATCCCCCACCATCACTACTTTATTGCCGCCTGCCTGAAGCTCGGCGATTACGGCATCTTTATCTTCAGGCAACACTTCGGCAATCACTTCCATACCACCCAACCGGGCAGCAATAGACTCGGCAGTACTTTTACGATCACCACTGAGCAGGGTGACCTTCATACCCGCTTTTTTCAATTCAGCAATCAATCCCGCCGCTGCATCGCGAATTCTATCTTCCACCGCTATCAGCGCCACTTCCCGACCACCAATCGCACATCGAATCGACCCCTGACCGAGCACGTCAACTTCAGCGCTGAAGTCTTTTAATGCGCCGCTAGATTCGATCTGATTCATCCGCATCCAGTTCGGGGTGCCAATCAAGACCTGCTCTCCGTTCACCAGCGCTTGCACACCGTAGCCGGGCTTCGCCTCAAAGGCTTCGACCTTTAGAGAGGCCGTGTCTAATTCAAACTGTTCAGCAAACCGGCCAATAGCCATGGCAATGGGGTGCTCTGAATGGCGTTCAACAATCGCCATTCTAGCCATCATCGATTTCAGGCTGTTTGATAGTTCATCATTTCCAGCGGCCCAGCTAGTGTCCTCGGTGTAGATTCCAGATACTGAAATCTGTCCTTCAGTAAGCGTCCCTGTCTTGTCAAAGACGAAATGACTGATAGAAGAAAACCGCTCCAACACTTCACCATTTCGAATCAGAATACCGTTTTTGGCACCCAACCCTGACGCAACCGCAATGGACATAGGCGTTGCTAAACCGAAGGCACAGGGACAGGTGATAATCAGCACTGCTGTTGCGGCCATCAGCGCCTGTTCAATACCCACACTCAACCAGACGGTGAAGGTTGCAGTTGCCAACCCTAAGGTCGCGGCAACAAACCAGGGGACAATCCTATCCGCCACGCACTGAATAGGCGCTTTACTGGCTTGGGCTTCTTCGACCAAATGAATGATCCGTCCCAACGCCGAGTTTTTAAGCAGGCCCGTCACTTCGATCTGTAATGCACCGTTGCCGTTGATGGTTCCGGCACAAACCGCTTGACCGGAGAATCGCTTGACCGGTTCAGATTCACCAGTGAGCATCGATTCATCGACGCTGCTGGCGCCTTCAAGAATAATCCCATCCACGGGGATTCGCTCGCCGGGCTTGACCAGTACTTTATCGCCAACAACAATGGAGCGGATAGACACAATCTTCTCTTCACCATCGTTGATGACGCTGGCCACCCGCGGCTGCAAATCTAATAAGCGCTGAGTGGAGGCAACGGCCTGACGTTTCGAAATCGCCTCTAAGAAACGGCCGACCAAAATTACAAACAGGAAATTAACAACAGTATCGAAATAGACCTCACCTACGTCAGTACCCGTTACGGTAACGTAGACCGAGTACAGGTAGGTGATGGTAGCGCCCAAAGCAATAGGAAAATCCATGCTTAAGGTTCGGCTTTTAACGCCTTGCCACGCCCCCTTATAGAAGGGGTAACCTGAATATATCAAGGTAGGGGTAGCCAGACAGAATCCGATCCAATGGAACATAGTACGGAATTCGCCCTTGTCGGCGCCTGTGTAGAGAGCAATGGAGATCCACAGCAGGTTCATCATCGCAAAACCTGCAACCGCCATTCGGTAAAGCAGCTGTCTATTCGCTTGTTTCAGGTGCCCTTCGGCAGTCTCTGGATCATAGGGAACCGCGCTGTAGCCCAACAGCCCCAGGCGCTGAATCATTTTTGAAAGGGATATCTTACTGTTATCCCAATAGAGATGAAGGCGTTTTCCGGTGAGGTTCACTTTGGCGTCTAACACGCCCTTTTCCCGCTTGAGACTATTCTCGATCAGCCAGACACAGGCCGCACAGTGAATACCTTCCACCAACAGATGAACTTGTCGCTCATCTTCTAGGCTATCGACAAAATCCTGCTGAATCTCATCAAGATCGTAAAATGCCAACTCACTGGGAAGCTCAGGAGGCGGCGCCAGTACATCACCTTCTAGCCGACGCTGATAAAAGCCGTCCAGACCCGCATTAAAAATAGCTTCGGCAACGGATGCACAGCCGTTACAACAGAAATGCCGTGTGTCCCCTGCCAGAGACTTGGTAATTTGTTCCTGCGCAGGAATCGGCAACGTACAATGGAAACAGCCCTCTGTTGAGGGCTGTAATGAATTGGCTTGATTGGCCGAGGCGATACTGCTTCCCCCCAATGCGCTGCTCCCTTGGCTTACTTTTCTTTAACGTTAAGTTTTTGAGATACGTTAAATTCGTCTTCACCTTTGACCACGCTGGCCAACAGATCCCACTTACCCTTTAAAGGAAACCTAACCTCAACTTCATAATTTCCGGCACTGAGTTTACTCATGGGAGCAGAGAAATCTGCGTTAACATCTGAGGGACGGTATGCGTAGAACACAACCTTATCGGGATCGACGAAACGCCCCTCTTTGTCTTCAAGGGTAAAAATAAACTTGGCGTTCTCATTTAACACAACGGAGCTAGGAGCCTTCAGTTCCATATCCCAGCCTGGGTCTTTAGCCATACGCTTGAGCATGTTCTGCTCGTAATCCTGACCACGCTCGTAGTAATTATCTGCAACCAAGCCAGGCGCACTCTCACCCGCAAGGTATATCAAGTAGGCATTGGCAGAAACTAGCACCACTCCCATCATAATAAAACCAATGACCCAAGGGCTCCGCCAGCCAGACTGTGTTTTTGCCATAATCAACTACTCAAATAAAACGGGTTACAACAGATCTATATCTACTTCAGAATCAATCAAGAGTGGATCACTCGACCCTTGATTGCTCTATCAACTATCACTTTGGTCCAATAAAGACGCTGGTGCGATCACTGCGCAACAGCTGACCTTGACTGCTCTCACCCTTGATAATGAACTTTATATTTTCGGATTCGGCCTTAAGGTCAGAACGCGGCACCCTAACAAATACATCTTTAGGCGTCACTGTTCCCGGCTTCAGTTGAACCGGTTTATCGATACCCACTGTCACCAAATTTTTAGGGCCAATGGCTTCGATGGTGACGCTCACCGGCTCTTTGAGTTTGTTAAGCATCTTCAGACGATACTTATTCTGGATAGAACCATCACTCTGCATAACAAACAGCGGTTGACGATCATGCAGCACTTTCAACTGGATGGAGTCCAGAGTTGCCAGGCCGTACAAGATCCCCGAAAGCGCAAAGGTCAAAATCCCGCAGTAAACCCAAACCCGCCCACGCTTATAAATAGGAGTGGACTCTCCACCCTCAAGATCATCCAGAGATTCGTATCGAATCAAGCCCTTAGGACGACCCACTTTTTCCATCACGGCATCGCAAGCATCAATACAGAGTGCACAGGTGATACAGCCTTCCTGCTGTCCGTTACGAATATCGACGCCTGTGGGACACACCGCAACACACTGATTACAGTCGATACAGTCACCGGTCGTGCGATCTTCCTCTTTTTGACCTTTTTTAACCCGGCCACGAGGTTCACCACGAATGAAATCGTAGGTCGGCAAGACCGTATTGTTGTCGATCATAACACCTTGGATACGGGCATAAGGGCATAGCCAGAAACAGGCCTGTTCGCGCATGAAGCCGGCAAGGATGTAGGTACCGAGAATAAACATACTGATAAATGCAAGCGGCACAATTCCCAGTTCAAAACTGACAATCCCCGCCCACAGATCGATTGCATCGACAAACCAAGCTGTAAAACTAATCCCCGTCAGTACGCTGATAATTAACCAAAGGGAATGTTTGTAGACCTTAGTTTTGATTTTGGCAAAATTCCAAGGTGCATTTTCAAGCTTGCGACGCTTTTGGGGTGCTCCCTCGAACTTCTCTTCGATCCAGGTAAAAACGTCGGTCCAAATTGTCTGGAAACAGAAAAAACCGCACCAGACGCGCCCTGCTACAGCGGTAACCACTGCCAGCAAGATCGCAAAAAATAGTAATAGCAGCGCCAGCAAGAAAAAATCCTGTGGCAACAGCGTGGCTCCAAAAATGTGGAACTGACGATTGGGAATATCAAACAATACCGCTTGGCGGTCATCCCAGCGTAGGTAGGGGCCTAGAAAGAAGATCAACCAGAACGAGTTTGCCCACCACTTCAGGGTACGCCATTTCCCTTTGACACGCTTGGCATGGATGGTTTCTTCACCCGTATTAATATGCCAATGACCCGCTTCAGCATAAAGTTCGTCAACGCTGCTAGTCGGGATTTTGTTCTGAATATCGTTCAAATCCAATCTCCTATTCGGGCCGGTTTTCCACGATTCGAAAACCAAAGTGGTCTGCAATCCAGACGGTTACCTAGCAACCCTCACAGACAGCTCGAATATTAATTAGTATCTTCTAATAAATCAATATCTGGGCAAGATTATACCGGCTTTACGACCCCCAAAGAATGGAGATTCGCTACATTCGTGCTAAAGATGTAAGACATAAAAAAAGGGGGACTGTTCAATCCCCCTTTTCCGAGATGGTTCCTACTACTTGCTATGGCGTTCGGCGTCTTCTTTAATCAGCTGGCCTGCACGATATACACAGTATCCAACAATTATAGACGCACCGATCACACACAACACTGAACCTATGACTACAGCATCAACACCCATAGTAAAGCCCTCATCTCAACGTGAACTTATACAGGCCATGCAGTGGCTTATTGACCACCACCCAGCTTGTAGACGTACACAGACAGCTTCTTGATATCGCTCTCAGAGAGACGATCTTTGAAGCTTGGCATAACTGCTTCGCGAGACTGAGGATCGTTTGGCGCGTTTACACCATGGATAATGGTGTACTTCGCACTTGCCAGACGGTCTTCTTCGTCAAAGCGCCATACCGCATCAGTCAGGTTAGCTGAACCCAGCGCCTGATTACCTTTAGCGTCCATACCGTGACAAGCGAAACACGCTTTAGTCTTGTACAGAGGCTCGTCAGCGACAGTGCCCTTAACAATTGCAGTAGCAAGAGCATCGACTTCTTCAGGCTTCAACAAAGCACCCTGAGCAGTCATCATTCCCTTACGACCGTTGGTGATAGTCAAAGAAATATTCTCGACCTTACCGCCGTACAACCAGTCATCGTCAGCCAGCACAGGGAAACCAGAGTTACCCGCACCACCGGCGCCGTGACAAGCGGCACAGTTATCACCGAACAGAACGCGTGCAGAGTTTACTGCGTAGGTAGACAGGCCATCATCAGCCAAAATCTCCGCAGCAGACTTAACTGCAATCTGTTCTTCAAATTGAGCACGAACCGCCTCAACTTCATCAACACCTTGCTGGAATTCACCAATCTGGGACCAACCGGTTACCCCTTTGGTGTAATCATTCGCGCTAGGAATCATTGGATAAAGGATACCGTAGCCAACAACCCACAGGATTGAAGCCCAGAATCCGATCATCCACCAGCGTGGAATTGGGTTCGCCAGCTCACGGATATTGTCATCCCAGATATGACCCGTGTTGTTCTCACCCGGAAATGGATTATGATCCGACATTTTTCTCTCCGCTTTCAGTGCTCTCGTCCTCAAGAGGAATATGCTTATGAGACTCAAGCTTCTCTCTGTTTTTAGGACGCAGAGCGTAGACGTACACAATCACCAACAAAAGGAAGACAACCACAGTCAGGATGGTACCCACCCAGTCATTGGTGGTCATCGCTCCCCAATCGGTACTGAAGTACTCGGCAAGACTACTCACGATATGCCTTGTTTTCATCTAGCTTGGCCATAGTTCCCAAAACCTGCAGGAAGGCAACAAGTGCATCCTCTGAAGTTTTACCCTCTACCACTGCAGCACCCTCTGCAATATCGGCATCGGTATAAGGAACCCCAACAGTCTGCATGCCACTCATATGAGCCTGAACGGTTTCACCGTCAAGCATTTCGTGCTGCAGCCAAGGGTAGTTAGGCATTACGGACTCTGGTACCAATGTGCGAGGAGCACGCAAGTGCTTCCGCTGCCAGTCATCAGAGTACTTACCGCCTACACGGGCCAGATCAGGACCAGTGCGCTTGGAACCCCACTGGAACGGGTGGTCATACATTGACTCCGAAGCCAGTGAGTAGTGACCATAGCGATCCTTCTCGTCGCGGAAAGGACGAATCATCTGAGAGTGACAGAGGTAGCAACCTTCACGCAGGTAAACCTTACGTCCAGCCAGCTCAAGAGCAGTATATGGACGAATGCCGTCACCAGCTTTCCAGTCCTGCAGACTCTCACCCTCTTCACGCTGCCAGAGGATTTCAGGAGCCGCATTGTGCTCCATAGTGTCCTTGATGGTGAACAGCGGCACAATTTCGACGATACCACCGATGGAGACTACAATCCCCGTCGCCAGAATCAGTGCCCAGATATTAACCTCGCACCATTCCTGAAAGCTTTTCGGTTTTACATTATTAGCCATTGTGATATCTCCCTTTACGCGCCAGCCGCTGCGGCTTGAGCTTGCTGAACACTGCCTTCAGAAGTCGCCTTACGTACAGTCATCAGCACGTTAAACAACATGATTGCAGCACCGGTCAGGAAGATCGCACCACCGATGGCACGCATCGCGTAGTACGGATGCATTGCTTCGACAGATTCAGCAAAGGTGTACACCAAAGTACCGTACTCGTCGTATGCACGCCACATCAGGCCCTGCATGATACCGGATACCCACATCGCGACGATGTAGACCACAGTACCGATAGTGAAGCACCAGAAGTGAATATTGATCAGGCGAGTGGAGTACATTTCAGTGTGGAAACACTTAGTGATCAGATGATACAGCGCACCACAACCTACCATGGCAACCCAACCAAGAGCACCAGAGTGTACGTGACCAACCGTCCAGTCAGTGTAGTGAGACAGTGCGTTCACGGTCTTGATGGACATGACCGGACCTTCAAAAGTAGACATCGCGTAGAAGGCCAGAGACATGATCAGGAAACGCAGTACGTAGTCGGTACGCAGCTTATCCCAAGCACCAGAGAGGGTCATCATACCGTTGATGGCACCACCCCAAGAAGGAATGATCATTGCCAGCGAAATAGCCGCACCCAGAGAACCAGTCCAATCAGGCAGCGCAGTGTACTGCAGGTGGTGAGCACCCAACCATACATACCCGAAACTCAGTGCCCAGAAGTGAACAACAGACAGACGATAAGAAAAAACAGGACGGTTAGCTTGCTTAGGTACGAAGTAGTACATGATACCCAAGAAACCAGCTGTCAGATAAAAACCTACCGCGTTGTGACCCCACCACCACTGGATCATAGCGTCTTGTACGCCAGAGAAGATCGAGTAGGAAGAGAACATGCCGACGGGGATAGCCAGGCTGTTAACAACGTGCAAGTAAGTGATCATGATCATCATCGACAGGAAGAACCAGTTCGACACATAGATATGCGAACTCTTACGAGTGGCGATGGTCATCACGAAGTTAAACGTATAGCTGACCCAGACAATCGCTATCGCGATATCAATAGGCCACTCTAGCTCTGCGTATTCCTTACCCTGAGTCAGACCCAGAGGCAGAGTGATAACCGCAGAAACGATAATCAGATTCCAACCCCAGAAGGTGAACCAGGCCAGCTTATCGCTCCAAAGGCGAACACCACAGGTGCGCTGTACGGAATAAAATGCCGTCGCCATCAGCGTACATCCACCGAAGGCAAAGATAACAGCATTAGTGTGAAGCGGTCTTAACCGCCCGAAAGTAATATAGGATGTATCAAAGTTTAGAACCGGCCATGCCAGCTCCGAGGCAATATATACCCCGACGCTTGCGCCTACCACAAGGTAGACAATAGACATTACCGCGAACCAGCGTACAACACCAAGGTTGTACTTCTGTTCAGCTGTGGCGTCCATGAACCCCCCCTCTTCTTGGGTCAGACTTGGTTGTGTGCTTTCCACCGAACACCCCGAATTTTCAGGGTTTCAGGCGCGCGTAATGAGACTCTCTTTTTTGACAATTGTCAAATCAAGCCTCGTCTCCAGATAGGTTGGTGACGTCCGCGCAACCCATGTAAATACGGTGCGTTTAATATGGGAAGCGGTACTTTAGCAAGACATTATGTAACACGGCTTGATCGACATCAATTTTCAAAGATGACCAACATCAAGCAGCGCCGATAATGATTTTTGATTTTATTATTTTTAGAAACCTCAGCAGTGAGGCAAAACCGATTAAAAACAGACATCTTAATTGACATTTGTCATTTAATGGTCTCAACCCTCCTCCGAACCTCAATCATACTTATAGAGGCGCCCGAAAATCAATACCCTTTTCAATTGTAATGGTATTACCCACACAACTTAGTCAGGCATTACAAGACAACTTTTTAGCTCTAATTGATCTTTGCTATTTCAGTCCCCGCCCCATACTGCAACACTTAGGGGAGTATGGTTTAATAACGACCTTGTCCAAATCGTGCTGTCCTTCGTGTACAGCCTCTGTTTATGGTGTAAATAACTGTGACCGATGCCAATCAGATCAAATGGGATCTCGACCTCATCAAGCGCTACGACCTCTCAGGCCCTCGCTATACTTCGTATCCAACCGCAATTCAATTCGATCCTGAGCTAAGCCCTCAACAATTGGTTGCCAAGGGCCAACAGACTGCAGATACTGACGCGCCACTGTCACTCTACATCCACATCCCTTTTTGTACCCACGTGTGCTACTTCTGCGCCTGCAACAAGGTCATCACCCGCAACAAAAAGCGTGCACAACCTTATCTGGAACAGCTCTACATCGAAATGGCCAAGCTGTCAGACTGGTATTCCAATGATCGCATTGTCAATCAACTGCACTGGGGCGGTGGTACACCTTCCTTTATTAATGACGACCAAATGCGGGAACTGGTAGACCAGCTACGCAGCAATTTCCGTCTTCGCGATGACGATCTGGGGGACTACTCTATCGAGATCGACCCCCGCGAAGCTGATGCTGAACGAATGAAGGTGATTCGCGAGATTGGCTTTAACCGCGTAAGTCTCGGCGTCCAGGATATCAATATCGAAGTACAGAAGGCGGTAAACCGGGTTCAACCCATCGAACTATCGGAAGAGATTATTAACAGCGCACGAGATCTGGGATTCAAATCGGTCAATACCGACCTAATCTACGGCCTGCCCCATCAGACCATTGACTCTTTTGCAGCAACTGTCGATAAAATTATAGAACTCAGCCCTGACCGCCTGTCGGTATTCAATTACGCCCATATGCCGGACCGATTCCGCTCTCAGAAACATATCCGCGATGAAGACCTACCGGCTCCGGAAGATAAGCTGGTGATCCTGGAAAACACCATCAACCAATTGATCGACGCCGGTTATGTTTATATAGGCATGGATCACTTCGCCAAACCCGATGACGAACTGGCGATTGCCCAAAGCGAAGGCAAATTGCATCGTAACTTCCAAGGCTACACCACCCACAGCGATTGTGACTTGGTTGCCATGGGGGTATCTGCCATCAGCCAGATCGGCGATGTCTATTACCAAAACGAACACGACCTCAAGCTCTATCAAGACGCTGTTGACATCAACAGTCAGGCGATTAAGCGTGGCGTGATTCTTCATACCGATGACCGCTTGCGCCGAGAAGTGATCACCCAGCTAATCTGCCATTTTGAGCTCAACACGCAGAAGATAGAAGAAGCATTCGAGATTAACTTCAATGACTACTTTAGCGACGAGCTGAAAACCATGGAACAGTTTATTGAAGATGGACTGATGACCATCGAAGGCCCGATAATCAAGGTGCTTCCCGCAGGTCGCCTGTTGATACGTCGAATCTGTATGACCTTTGATGCCTACATTCCGAAAGAGCAAACGGGACGCACCTTCTCAAGGATCATCTGATAAAAAGGTTAAATTAACCTTAAGTTGTGCCGATAGCACCTAAATCAGGGCTTCAACACCGCAGGTAATTGATACATAATGCCTGAAAGCAGGTTAAAGTAGCCCTGATAATAATTAGCCCACGGACCAACAGGGAAGGGTGTTATGGCTGAGAAGCCGACACACGTCGACAGTTTCAGAGTTCAAAACGACAGACAACGTAACCAGACGGTTAGCACCACCGGCTGCCAACCTTTTGTTCTTCCCGCAGCAGAATCCGATAAGCTTGAACGCATCATTGAAGCCAGCCCGGCTTTGAAAAAAGGCACCCATCTGTTCCATCAGGGTGACCCTTTTATGTCTATTTTTGTGGTCCGGGCAGGAACGCTTAAAACCTATACAGTCACCAATGAAGGCGAGGAACAGATTACCGGTTTCTACTTCCCTGGCGAGGTGGTAGCACTAGGCGGGATCGGCAACGATGAACACCCGGTTTCGGCTAAAACACTAGAAACCACCACCGTGCTTGAATACCCTTATCAACCGCTGGACAGCCTAGCGGGACAGATCCCGAACCTGCGCACCCAGATCGTCAGTTGCATGGGTAAAGAGATTCGTGACGAACAACAGATGATGCTCTTGCTGAGCAAGAAAACTGCTGAACAGCGCGTTGCCACCTTCCTTTACAAATTATCTGTTCGTTTTAAACAGCGCGGTTATTCGGCAACCTTGTTCCGGTTATCTATGTCTCGGAATGAGATTAGTAATTACCTGGGCTTGGCGGTTGAAACAGTCAGCCGTATCTTTACTCGATTCCAGAAACAACAGCTGATTAAAGTAGAAGGCAAGGAGATTGAAATTCTTAGCCTGGAACGTCTCTACACCGTATCGGGTGACGAAAAACAGAGCCCTGAGCAATCCGTCCAATACCGCTGATCTAGGTCGGATTTCACTGACTCCCCTTTTCTGGTAAAACACTCTTATTCAGATCTTATTCAATTCACCGAGGTCATTTCATGTCGTTCGACGAATGTTACTTAAAATCCGTAATTCGTGCTGTGCCTAACTGGCCTGAAGAGGGCATCGTTTTTCGCGATATCGCCCCCCTGTTCCTCGAACCCAAAGCACTGCACATGGTCACCGACACCTTCACCCAACATTACATGGGCAGCAATATCACTCACATCGCATCACTGGATGCCCGAGGATTTCTAGTGGGCTCCGTAGTTGCCTACAAACTCAACCTGCCACTGATTCTGATTCGCAAAAAAGGCAAGCTGCCTGGCGATACGGTGCAGGAGGAATACACCCTGGAGTACGGCACCTCCATAGTCGAAATGCAGAAGGATGCCTGCGGTGAAGGGGACAACGTGTTGATAATGGATGATCTTATTGCCACTGGCGGAACGATTCTCGCCGCCAGCACGCTGATTCGCCGACTCGGCGGAAATGTTGTCGAAGCGGCAGCAGTAATCGACCTACCCGATCTACAGGGCTCAACCAAAATTCAGGAAGCAGATATTCCTGTACACACCCTAATCGCTTACTAACCCTCTTCAAGCAAGGACCCGGTAAAGCCGGGTCCATAGACAATTTCCTTTTTAGCGTCCGTAGGTATCTTCTAAACGGACGATGTCATCTTCACCTAAGTAAGAACCAGACTGAACCTCAATTAATTCGAGATCAATTTTTCCGGGATTTTCCAGGCGATGAACCTCACCGATCGGGATATAGGTCGATTGGTTTTCCGACACCATAAACTGCTCTTCACCTCGGGTAACCCTCGCTGTGCCAGCGACCACTATCCAGTGCTCTGCGCGATGATGATGTTTTTGCAGCGATAACTGGGCACCAGGCTTAACGGTAATATGCTTTACCTGATAGCGTTCACCACAATCAACAGAATCATATTTACCCCAAGGACGATATACCTCACGATGCTGTAGATGCTCCTGACGACCTTGTTTTTTGATTTCTGCAACAATCTTTTTGACATCCTGGACATTGTTTCGATGAGAGATCAATAGCGCGTCCTTGGTATCAACCACCACTAGGTCTTCAACGCCTAAAGTAGCAACCAGTCGATCCGTAGTTTCAACGTAACAACGGCGACTGTCATAAGACATGACATCACCGCTATGCACATTACCTTCTGAATCTTTGTCTTTGATATCCCAAAGTGCTGACCAGCTACCAACATCACTCCAACCGGCATCCAAGGTCACCATCACCGCATCCTTGGTTTTTTCCATCACCGCATAGTCGATGGAGTCTTCAGGGCAAGCCGCAAATGCCTGTTGGTCGATCCGAATAAAATCTATATCCGGCTGGGTCACCTGCATAGCCTGTTGGCAACACTCATAAATATCTGGGCGGTGACTCTGCAACTCCTGGAGATAGCGATCCGCGCGAAACATAAACATGCCGCTGTTCCAAAGATACTCGCCGCTATCAAGATAAGACTGCGCTGTCTGTTGATCCGGTTTTTCAACAAACCCTGCCACCCGAAAAACACTCGCTGAACTTGTGATAGCGTCGCCGGCACGAATATACCCATACCCGGTCGCTGGTTCGGTTGGCACAATACCAAAGGTAGCCAAACGCCCATTCATTGCGTGGGGCAGCAGCTCTCGAACTGAAGATTCAAAACTTCCTCTATCCTCAATCACATGATCTGCGGCTAACACCAAAAGCACATCTTCGCCCCGGTCTTCCGCTACCGCTTTAAATGCAGCGAGGGCAATGGCCGGAGCTGTGTTGCGGCCAACCGGCTCTAGCAAGATATCAGCCGGCATATTCAGCTGCCGCATCTGTTCAGCCACCAAAAATCGATGTTCTTCATTGCAGACTACCAGCGCTTTTCCTACATCCAGATTCTGCAGCCGAACGGCGGTTTCCTGGAGCATGGTTTGCTCCGAGCACAGAGGCAGAAACTGCTTAGGATAAAGCGTTCGGGAAGATGGCCACAGCCGCGTTCCGGAACCACCTGAGAGAATTACGGGAATAATCATTTAACATCCTTGCCGGTTTAAAAGCTATTGGCTGCTATTTTGCTTTTAGTTGACTCGAATTGGAAGCAAACACAGCTCTCAGAGGGATATTTATCTGGGCCATAAAAACATCATTTTTCATCACCGCCACTACATGGGCATCAAAAAATCACTGTTCTCACATCGATCAAACCGATAGAATCGGCGCCCCTGTTTTATTGATACGGATTGATCTCTATGTGGTTTAAGAACCTGGTGTTTTATCGCTTTACGCGCTCTGTAGAATTAGAAGCGGAAAAGCTCCATGAAACCCTTCTTCTACAACGCTTTGTGCCCTGTCGCAGCCAGGAAGCCAGTCGCTATGGATGGTGCGCACCAATGGGCAAACCCAGCGATCAACTGGTCCATGCCAGTAATGGCTACCTGTTAATTTGCGCCCGTAAAGAGGAAAAAATACTGCCCGCTTCGGTGGTAAAAGACGAATTGAGCGAGCGTGTCGAAGAGATAGAACAAAGTCAGGACCGAAAAGTTCGTAAGAAAGAGCGGGATCAGCTAAAGGATGATATTACCTTTGAATTGCTCCCCAAGGCTTTCAGTCGGTATCAGCAGACCTATGCCTACATCGATCCAAAAAACGGGTTACTAATCATCGATGCCAGCAGCGCCAAACGAGCCGAAGAGCTATGTAGTTTTCTGCGCAAGACTTTAGGATCTCTGCCGGTAATGATTCCCAAGCTAAACAACGCACCAGCATCAGTGATGACTCAATGGCTGTTGGATAAAAACACCCAGCCTTCTGAGCTAGAGCTGGGTTTTGAAGCAGAACTCAAAGACCCTAGCGAAGATGGTGCCGTACTGCGTTGTAAACAGCAGGATCTGCTCAGTGAGGAGATCGCCGCCCATCTTAATTCTGGCAAACAAGTCGTTAAAATTGCCGCAAGTTACCAAGACAGTTTCTCTTGCCTAATTGCCGATGACCTTATTATCCGTCGACTCAAGTTTTCAGACAAAGTACTGGATAAAGCGTCTGAACTAGGTGAAGCGGATGCGGCCGCAGCCTTTGATGCCGATTTCAGCCTGATGACCCTGGAACTAGCCCGTTTTATTCCCCAGCTGATAGACTATCTGGGAGGCGAACAGCCCCAAGAAACTCTGGCTTGATCACACTAAGGTGACGAATACTAGATATAGGTAACAGCGAAACTAATGTACACCGTTAAAGAGATGTTCTACAGCCTTCAGGGAGAAGGAGCTCAGGCCGGTCGACCCGCTATCTTCTGTCGTTTTGCTGGCTGCAACCTGTGGTCTGGACGGGAGCAGGATCGCGCCGATGCTGCCTGCAACTTCTGCGATACTGATTTTATCGGCACCGATGGAGTCGGTGGCGGTAAATTTGCCGATGCCTCCGCAGTTGTAGAAGCAGCACTGGCTTTGTGGCCCAAAGACTATTTAAGACATGCCTATGTCATTTTTACCGGCGGTGAACCGCTACTGCAATTGGACCCAGAACTACTTCAGGCCTTTAAATCGGCAGGATTCGAGACGGCAGTGGAAACCAATGGCACCCTCCCGCTTCCTGCTGATATAGACTGGGTCTGCGTCAGCCCAAAAGGCAGCAGCGATATTGTTATCAGCCACGGCGATGAGCTCAAGTTGGTTTACCGACAGCTGGATGCCCTACCGGAACGGTTTAAAGATTTAAATTTTGATCATTTTTACTTGCAACCAATGGCTGGCAGCAATGAGCTACAGCAGCGACAAGACTGCATTGAATATTGTCGCCAACATCCCCAGTGGAAACTTAGCCTACAAACCCACAAGCTGGTGGGGATACCATAGTGATTGATCATCAAATGCGCTAAAATAGCTGCTCGCCCGGTCTTAGCCGGGCGTTTTAGTTTGCCCTAAACACAACCAACACCGATCAAACAACAAAGCCTGTAGCCATTATGGAAATTTACAAAGAGTTCACATTTGAAGCCGCTCACCTGCTGCCTAATGTTCCTGCGGGACATAAATGCGGCCGACTGCACGGGCACAGCTTCAATGTACAGATCCATATCCAGGGAGAGGTTGATCCCCACACCGGCTGGATAATGGATTTTGCTGATCTCAAAGCAGCCTTTAAGCCAATCTATAACCGCCTCGACCACTATTATCTCAATGATATTGAAGGGCTTGAAAATCCAACCAGTGAAGTGCTCGCACAGTGGATCTGGAACGAACTGAAACCCAATTTACCGGAACTCTCCAAGATCGTTATTAAAGAGACCTGCACCAGCGGCTGCGTCTATATGGGCGATTAGCTAACTACCGCTGGAAAGAAAAACAGTACGCTTTCGACGTGCCAACAAGACCCACAAGACCAGCCCCAAAGCAGGTATCTGCATCAAAATACCGTAGACAAGAGGACCGATCGAGATAAGTGGGCTATTCAGCACCCCCACAGTCATCAACAACGCGGTACCTGCATTCTGAATGCCAATCTCGACGGTTAGAGTTATCGCTCTGGCCGGACCTGTTTTAAGCCCCCTCCCAATTCCATATCCTACTCCCATCGCAGTAATCGCCAGCGCCAGACACAGGGGTGCAAGTTGCCCTATATGCTGCTGAATCTGTCCCCAACTGTTATAGGTAAGCAAGACAACAACGCCAAAAAACAACAGAATCGACAAACGCTTCATCAACGGTTTCAGATAACTGCACAACACAGGTAGACGGTAGTTAACCAGGATGCCCAACAACACTGGCAGTAAGGTGATCACTAACAATCGCATCATCACGGTTAACACCGGAAAATCGATCTGCTGCCCCTCCCCCATCAACATGCTCAGGCTGATCAGGGTCAAAATCGGCATGGTAAAAGGCGTTATCAGACTAGTCAGAGTTGTTAGAACAATAGAGAAAGCCGTATCCCCGTCAGCGAAATGAGTGATTAAATTGGAAGTGGCACCGCCGGGTGCAAAACTAACAATCATGATCCCCACTGCCACCTCTGCGGGTGGACTGAAAACCAGCACCATTAGTAGAGCCAGCAAGGGCAACAGCAGTAGTTGAGCCAGCACCCCAGCAACCAGAATCCGGGGGACTTGGAACAATGAACTGAAGTCCTTGGCTTTTAGATTAAGCCCAAGACCAAACATAATTAAAAACAAAGAGATGGGTAGAAAAAACTGTATTAACGAACCTGACAAACCATTTACTCGCTAGATATCAGAATAGATCTACTATTAACCATTCCTGGTCCAATTTCTAGCGCTGAAATTAAACACTTCACTAGCGATCCTGATCGCTTGCCATTACCATTGCCTTAATCCAACAGACTGGATATTTCCATAACCCACTCAGTTGCCAACTTCACAACCATAAAGAATTGAAACTCAGCCCGTTATCATGCACAGCCATACACAAGATCGAACCAAAGAAGCCATCAAAGCCACCTGGATCGGGGCCTTTTTTGACGCTGTTCTCGGATTTGCCAAAATCATCGTTGGTTTCTTATTTCATTCCCACGCGCTAATTGCTGACGGCATCCACTCCCTCTCCGACCTGATCACCGATTTTATGGTGGTAGTCATCGTCAAAATCGCCCACGCCGAACCTGACGAAGACCACCCGTATGGACATGAGCGATTTGAAACCCTGGGAACCGTGGTATTAGGTTTTCTTTTGGTCGCCGTAGCCGGCGCCATGGCCTACGAAAGTGCCCATAATTTCTTCACTACGGAAGAGGCGATCGTGCCTGGATGGCCGGCACTGGTGATCGCAGCGGCCTCAATTCTTATTAAAGAGGCATTGTTTCGTTACACCTTGGCGGTGGGCAAAAGAATTAAATCCGACCTGTTGATCGCCAATGCCTGGCATAGTCGCACCGATGCATACTCTTCCATCATCGTATTTGTTGGCATCGGTGGATCGATGCTAGGCGTGGTTTGGCTCGATAGCCTAGCCGCTATCGGGGTTGCACTCTTTGTTGCCAAAATAGGTTGGGATCTTAGCTGGAAGAGCATTCAGGAACTGGTGGACACCGCAATCCCCCAGGAAGAGCTGCAAGCGATGACGAATTGCGTCAACTCAATAGAAGGCATCGAAGACGTACATAGTTTTAAAACTCGTCAAATGGGCTCCAAAATGCTTCTGGAAATGCATCTGCAGGTTAGACCTTATCTAAGTGCCTCTGAAGGCCACTATATCGGCGATTCTGTGGTTGCCAAACTACTCAAAGAGTTTGATTCCATCGGTCACATTATCTACCACATCGATACCGAAAACGATGATCTTCAACGTAGCTGCCAACTATTGCCGTTTCGGTCCGATGTTACCAACCAAGTAGATCAACTGCTGGCTGAACTAGCGCCACACCTGAAACGACAGAACCTCACTCTGCATTACCTTCACGGCCGTATTGAGATGGATCTATTTGTAGAACCAGATCCAGGCGCCGATGAACAGCCTATAGACAGAAACCAATTGTCCAAACAGCTTAATGACCGTTTGGAATCCCACAGCTGGTTTCAACACCTTAATCTGTGGCTGGGGATTTAATCGACAATTTCACAGCTTGTAGCGCCGAAAGTCTGTCCTCTACCACATGTTGTTGATTCAACAACTGCAGGACTCTCATGCGCTCCAGCACTTCTGATACCAGCGGCGTTAAGCCGATTAGATAAACTTGGCGTCGGCTTTCCCTGGCGTTTCGAATCATGCCTTCGATGGCAAATGCCGTGGAGACATCAATATAGGGAACGCGAGACAGATCCAGCAGCAAAGCATCATGAACTCTACTGGCAGCCAGCCTTTTTTCGATCTGCTTCGCCGCCCCAAAACTCACTGGGCCACTCAAACAAAAAAGCAGCACTTCATCACTTAACGAAGCATAAATTTTCCGCTCTTCGGCACTTAGTTGCTCATCATCAGCAGAAACTACCCGGGCTTCCTGCAACTGCACATCTGACAATCGCTTAACCGTGTATATATTCGCCAAAAACACCCCCACTAAAACCGCTGTAATGAGGTCCACAAATACGGTTAATGACAAAACCAGTAACATCAGTATCACTACAAATGGCGGGGCTCTGTGGAGCCTTCTCAGAAAGTCCCAGTCGATAATATCGATACCCACTTTGATTAGAATCCCAGCCAGCACCGCATGGGGTATATTCTCGGCTAGGGGTCCCGCTCCCAGCACCACAATCAGTAAAACCAGGGCATGAATCATTCCGGATAAGCGAGATTGGCCGCCTGCACGAATATTGACGACAGTACGCATGGTTGCACCAGCACCCGGCAATCCGCCAAATAATCCAGCGACCGTGTTACCGATACCCTGACCAACCAGCTCGCGATCGGAATCATGAGAAGTTTTGGTCAAATTATCCGCTACCAATGAGGTCAGCAATGAATCGATAGTCCCCAGAGCGGCTAACATTACAGCCGACTTCAACATATCTGCCACTAAGTCAGGGTCAAAGGTCGGTAGCATAAGCTGCGGAAATCCGGATGGGATCTGACCGATAACAGCCAGTTCGGACTGAGGAAATAATATCAAATAGGCAGGTGTACACACGAGCAAAGCGACCAGGGGTGAAGGAATCAGACGGCTCCACCGCTTAGGCCAAAAATATAGAATAATCAGCGTCAGCGACCCCAACAACAAGGCCATTAGATTAGGGCTAGCAACGATCTCCGGGATTGCCTGAAAGGCTGCCAAGGCGCTGGATAAGGGATCATGACCAAACAGCGGTGCCAGCTGTAGCAGGATGATGATGGAGCCGATGCCTGTCATAAACCCCGAGATCACGGGAAAAGGCACCATGGTGATATATTTTCCCAGTCGTAACAGCCCGAAACCGATCTGAATCAAGCCACTCAGCACTACCACGGTAAAAGCGAGTAACGGACCGGTCTCTGGATCGCGCCCCACATACTCGGTAAACACCAGCGCCATAACCACGGTCATTGGGCCTGTTGGTCCTGATACTTGGGCAGGAGTGCCCCCAAACAGGGAAGCAAAGAAACCAACAAAAATGGCACCATAGAGCCCTGCTATTGGCCCCACACCCGACGACACACCGAAGGCAAGGGCCAATGGCAACGCCACTACCGCAGCCGTAAGACCACCGTAGAGATCGCCTCTCAAGCGTTGAAAATCTATCCCCTGGATAGATGCCATCGATGGTTTACTCCCTAGCAAGCCTATAATCCTGTAATTTATAGGTTTATCCTGATTAGAAAACAATCAGACGTTGGTCACCTAAGTAACTGTTTTAAGTAGAGGCCTAGCTTTAACAAGTGATCAGAACGGACAGATTGACTGAAAAGCCTGCCGCTTTTCTGTGATGGGATGAGAGAGCTCCAGAAGCTGAGCGTGAAGCAGTAATCGAGGAGAGCAATTCAACGCTTTGCCACTGGCATAAAAACGATCCCCCAGAATAGGATGCCCCATGGCAAGCATATGGACTCTAAGCTGATGGGAGCGACCAGTAATGGGGGTCAGCTTGATACGTGCACTTTCACTGTCGCGAGAGAGCACATACCAATGTGTAAGAGCATGCTTGCCCTGCTCCCAGTCAACCATCTGTTTAGGGCGATTCTCCCAATCACATCTTAATGGCAACTCCACCTGGCCTTGGTTGTCACTGGGCTGACCGTAGACTTTGGCAACATAGACCTTATGGGTCTGACGCTCCTGAAACTGGCGACTGAGATGGCGATGACTATCGGCATCAAGCGCAAGCACCATCACCCCTGAAGTGGCGCAATCTAATCGATGAACTATACGAATAGTGGGAAAACGCTGTTGCAGACGACTGACCACACAATCTTTGTTATCAGGCCCTTTGCCCGGCACTGACAACAGATCGTGTGGTTTATCGACCACCACGATAGATTCGTCCTGAAAAAGTATATCGATACCGTTAATGCGTTCCATCAGCCATTAACTACTCTAACCGGACTGCCCTTAACAAAACTCTCAATGTTTTCTTGAAGCTGATCCACAATGCGCTGCCGGGCTTCCCGACTTCCCCAAGCGCTGTGAGGGGTAACAATCAGATTGGGATGCTGGCAGGCCAGTAGAGGATTACCCGCCGTTGGCGGCTCAGTGGACAGAACATCAACACCCGCTCCGGCAATAAGATTGTTATCTAAGGCTCGTGCCAGTGCAGCCTCATCGACAATTCCACCACGAGCGGCATTGATCAGAATTGCAGTAGATTTCATCAATGCGAATTCGGCATCCCCGATCAAATCACGAGTGTTGTCAGTCAATGGACAATGCAAGGATAAGTAGTCGACCCGTGACAACAACTCATTTAATGCAATTCGGCCTTCACTGACAGCGCTTCCCGGCCTAGCCGAAATAAGTACTCGCATGCCAAACGCCTTAGCCAGTTCTGCCACTTTTTGCCCCAGAACACCATATCCCAACAGCCCCAGCGTTTTACCTTCCAGCTCGGCGATGGGGTAATCCAATAGACAAAAGCGCGAGCTTTTATGCCAATCACCTTGTTGGACCGCCTGATGGTACTGCATTAATTTGGTAGAAAGGGCCAACATCAATGTCAGCACGTGCTGCGCTACCGACCCCGTACCGTAGCCTTGGCAATTACTCACGGTAATGCCCAATTCGGCTGCAGCCTTCAAATCTACATTGTCGGTACCGGTAGCCGCCAAACAGACCAGTTTAAGCGTCTTGGCATCTGCCAAGTGTTTCCGATTAAGCTGTACCTTATTGACGATAACAATATCCGCATCGGCAATACGCTCAACAACCTGTTCAGGAGAAGTCGCCGAGTAAAAGCACCAATCACCAGCAACAGTTTCCAATCCATCAAACTGAAGGTCTTCACCGTTCATGGTGTCTCTATCGAGAAAAACCGCTTTCATTTCCACCTCCCAAACACGAACACAAATACAGCTGGAGCCACAAACAAAAAGAGCCCTTATCGGGCTCTTTTATCCGCTGACAATTTAAGGATCAGCCTTTTGGCAGATGATCCTTAATATTCCAAAGAATCTCTTCGGCAATAATACTGGAAACGTATCTCGCCTCTTCATCCAATACTGACACAAAGATCCCGGTACGACGGCGACTCAGTTTCACCTGGAAACGCCCTGTTACTTCCAGCTCTCCAGTTTCTTCATTTTCTACCCCGGCTGCACCACCTGACCCGAATACGTAGATGACCTTACCGCCCAACCAGATTTTATAGCCCTGCTTCTGAGACAGATCATCGGGGTCATAGTCTTCCTGCACTTTTTGGCTGTAGCGAATCTTGCTTCCTTCGTCCTCTTGCAAACCTACAGCTTCGGCGAGGAAGTCAGTGGAGATCTTAAACTCTTCGCGATCCTCACTGTGCAACCAATTGATAAAGTTCCAGAAACCACCCTCTTCATTCTGATCGAATGGCGTTGTGGTGGTATAGGTAATATAGAATTTACCAATATCCCGATTGAAGGATCCCACATCCATATCGGCATTAACCATCGCTTGATCGATCCAGCTCCAGGCCCGATCAACATCGGTGTTTAGCTTGAGTATCGGATTACCATTGGAATCGCGCCCCAACAGCGCTTTTGCAGCACCGAGCTTCTCACGCTTCTTCATGGCGCTAACGGTCGATGCTGTTGTTGCCTTACTGAGATAATGCAACATCGCGTACATCATCTCGGACTTGTAGCTAACATCCTGGGCATTCCTCGACCAATCGGCAACAGGCTCTACATCGGTAGTACGAAGATGCTTCATCCGAATAGCCGTACGACCGTTATCATCGGTACGGCCAATACGCACCCTCAGCTTATCCTTCTGCGCCCCTCCCACTTTCTGGAAGGTTGAACGTCTAACCAGGTTGGTAAAAAAGCCTGGTTCATCAGACTCATCACTTATCCAAGCGGTTTCCATTAATCCTTGGGAGGGATCGGTCACCTCAACATTAATATCGTTGTAGGCCCAAAATTCGATGACCTTGTCCCACACCTTGTTGGCAGGTTCATCTACGACGATAAACTTCTCCAGACCTTCCCGAGCCAGATCCACCACCTCGTTACCGGCATCGGCGTAGAACAGGTCAGGCCGTGGAACTTCAAATTCCTGCTCTGAAACTGTCGCTACAGTCCCCACTTCGGGAATGACCAGGAGATCAACAATGCTCTCATCATCCAAGTGATCAGGGACTTTGATTCGAGGAATAGTCTGTGCCTTCTCGTAGTCCTGGGCTCGGTCACGGATCAAACCATCATCGCCGTAAATAGCGTTATCGGTCATCCAGCCGCAACCACCTAGGACGGAAGCGATCAGCACAACAGCTACTGCGTTAAATGATCTCATTGTGTGTTTACACCAACCCCGTCGCAGCCAAGGCTTGCTTAAGCTCATCACGCTTCTCTTCTGCCAATACTGTCAAAGGCAGGCGAATACCCGTTGCCGACCGTCCCATCTCGTAGAGTGCCCACTTAACTGGTATAGGATTGGACTCGATAAACAGTTTTTGGTGAAGAACGGCTACTGACTCATTGACCGCGCGGGCTTCTTCAGCCTGGCCGGCAATGGCAAGCTTGCACATTTTCGCCATCGCTGCAGGAGCGATATTGGCTGTCACAGAAATATTTCCGTGGCCACCCAGGATCATCAATTCCACAGCTGTTGCATCATCTCCGGAATAGATAGCAAAGCCTTCTGGGGCGTTATCCACCAGATACTTGGCCCGTTCCAGATCGCCGGTGGCCTCTTTGATGCCGACAATATTGTCGATTTTTGCCAAACGCAGGGCAGTATCAGCTTCCATGTCGCAAGCTGTGCGCCCCGGTACGTTGTAGAGAATCTGAGGTACGTCTACCGCTTCAGCAACCGCCTTGTAGTGCTGGTACAAGCCCTCTTGGGTTGGCTTGTTGTAGTAAGGCGTAACCAATAGGCAGGCATCGGCACCAGCCTCTTTGGCAGCTACGGTCAATTCGATCGCCTCACGGGTAGAATTAGCACCGGTTCCGGCAACCACTGCGATACGGCCATTCACACGCTTTACGACACGTTCAATGACTTTACAGTGCTCTTTGCAATCCAAGGTTGCGGACTCTCCAGTGGTTCCCACAGCAACAATCGCATCAGTACCTTCAGCGAGGTGGAAGTCCACTAGTTTGTCCAGGCTGTCCCAATCGATTTCACCGTTTTCAAACATGGGTGTAACCAGAGCAACTTGGCTGCCAGTAATCATTGAATCTCTCCAAACAGAATATTTTTAACGCCCAATCACCAGATTGGGTGACACCTGGATTCCAGGCCAATAAAATTAGCGGGGTACTTACGATATGAAGGTTAAACCTACGCTAAAGACGCATTCTAACAAAAAGATAGCGCAAGCATAGTTCAACAGGACATTAATTTAAGGGTGATATCACGATGACCAGTGTGGTTCTAGACCAAGCCGTGCCTGATTTCAGCGCAGAGGCTACCAGCGACTCCAATATTCAACTTGCCGACCTAAAAGGCCGCCAGGTCATAATCTATTTTTACCCCAAAGACAGCACGCCAGGATGCACCACTGAGGGCCAGGGTTTTCGTGACAATTTCCAAGCGTTCAGCGATGCCAACACCGTTATTTTTGGCGTATCGCGGGATAAGATGCGCTCCCATGAAAACTTCAAAGCCAAACAGCAATTTCCATTTGAGTTGATTTCCGATCCAGAGGAAACACTGTGCAAGCTTTTCGACGTTATCAAGCTGAAAAAGCTCTACGGAAAGGAGCATCTCGGCATCGAACGAAGTACTTTTCTGATCGATAAAGAAGGAGTTCTAAGAAAAGAGTGGCGCAAGGTAAAAGTGAAAGAACACGTGGTAGAAGTACTGGAAGCCGCACAAGCATTGAATGCTTAATAGTGTTTGGATCGGGGCGCAAAGCGCGCCCCGCTTTTCTGGAGAAGCTCTAGAGAAACAATGATGTAACTTTAAGCCGTCGCTTTAGCCGCAGAAGGCCATGCACTCATCACCGCTTTCAACAGCGTTGCCAAAGGTATGGCAAAGAATACCCCCCAAAAACCCCACAATCCTCCAAACACCAGCACAGCAACAATGATCGCAACCGGGTGTAAATTCACCGCTTCAGAGAACAGCAAAGGCACCAGAACGTTACCATCCAGAGCCTGGATAATGCCGTAGGCCAGCATCAGATACATAAACTCACTGCCCCATCCCCACTGGAAGAAGGCGATCAGCGCCACAGGAATGGTAACCACCGCTGCACCGATGTAGGGAATAACCACTGACAGACCCACCATCAGCGCCAGTAGGGCGGAATAACGTAATCCCAAAATGATAAAGGCAACGTAAGTCACGGCGCCGACAACGAGAATCTCTACCACCTTGCCTCGCACGTAGTTAGCAATCTGATCTTCCATCTCAAAACCAACTTGAGAAAGGATCGCACGCTTTTCTGGTAGAAAACTTGTCCACCAACGCATAATCACGCCACCATCCTTCATAAAGAAGAACACCAGAATCGGCACCAGTACCAGATAGATCAGCACCTGAATCATGTTGCCAATAGACGAGATAGAGAAGGAAACAACCGCCTGCCCCAGTTTCGCCAGCTCCGCCGTAGCCTGATCAATCACCAGCTGGACCTGATCAGTACTGATCAGTTCAGGATAGCGTTCCGGTAGCAGCATAAGTAGCTCTTGCCCCTGGCTCATGTAGCGAGGTAACTCATCCAGCAAATTAACCAACTGACGCCAAGTTTCTGGAATAACAACCAACAGAACTGCCATAAAGGCGCTAATAAAACCAAGAAACACAAGACTGACAGACAAATTGTGACCAGCACCGAGCTGTTTAAGCTTGGCAACCATACCCTGCATCAGAAAAGCCATGATCACTCCGGCGAATACCGGTGCCAGCATTTGTCCCAGCGTCAATACAATAAGCAGAGCCACAACCAGGAAGACAAACAGCAGAAGCGCTTCTTCATCCGAGAAGTATCGCTCGATCCAACCTCCAAAAACCTTCAGCATCTGCTCTGATATCCTGTATTTATCTGTATAGAGGCCATTTTTCTAGCCTTTTATCTGCTTACGTATCACGTAGATATAACTGCCGCTCTCCTCGACGGATTCGAGAAGCTGATCACCAGACTGATCGGTAAAAGCCTTAAAATCCCGGACAGAGCCTGCATCGGTGGCGATCACTTTTAACACTTTGCCCTGCTCCATTTTATTCAACGCTTGCTTGGCCTTTAACAGCGGCAACGGGCAGCTTAATCCACTGGCATCAAGAATCTGGTCGATCTTACTCATACAAATAACCACACTGCTTTCTAGATCTCGGCTTCCCTGCCTGAAGTCACGGGTTTATAGTGAAGCTTCAGCTAAATTTTTCAGGTCAAGGAACTATTTTTCTGCTGTAGCGACTATATACCAAATTCTTCGCGCCTATAACCTCCCAGCGCCTTTGATTGTTGATTAAAACTTGATGAACTCTTTGAAAACCAGGCTGTTACCGCTGGCACTAGCATTTTCCCTGGCTCCCCTGGCTGGAACGGTTAGCAGTTCTGACCTTCCGACCATCGGTGATGCCACCTCCGCGACGGTCTCCATTGAAGAGGAGCACCGGCTAGGACAGGCGTGGATTCGTGTTTTACGTGCGCAGACCCCTCAGCTCAATGATCCTTTGGTCTACAGCTACGTTGAGAACCTGATCTACCAGCTTTCAACCTTCAGCGACCTTCCCGATCGCCGATTGACTCTGACGGTACTCGACAACCCAACACTCAACGCCTTTGCGGTACCGGGTGGAATCGTCGGCGTCCATTCCGGACTATTTCAATATGCCCAGACCGAAGGGCAATTCGCCTCGGTGCTGGCACACGAGCTATCCCACCTCAGCCAACGACACTATGCTTCTTCGGTGGAACAGCAACGAAAAAGCCTGCCCCTGCAACTAGCGACCATTTTCGGAGGCATTCTCCTGGCAGCAGCCGGAGGTGGAGATGGAGCCACGGCCGCCATTGCTACCGGCCAGGCCGCACTGCAACAGCAACAACTGGCTTTCAGCCGTCAAAACGAGCGGGAAGCAGACAATATCGGCATGGAGGTCATGATTCAGGCTGGCTACGACCCCCTATCAATGCCCAATATGTTCACCCAGATGCAGCGCGCCAGTCGCTTCCAAGGCAATCGCGTACCAGAGTTTTTACTAACCCACCCGGTGACTGAATCCCGTATCGCAGACAGTCAAGGCCGTGCTGCACAACTACCTACTGGAGGGAAGCGAGATTCTTTGCAGTACCAGATAATGCGGGCACGAATTGCAGTTCACCAAAATACCGATGTCGCCCAAGGCTACAAAGTTTTCAAAGCAGAATTAAACCGTCATCCCGAAGCACTACAGCACTATGCATTCGCGCTGGCAGCGATTCGTAACAATCGTTTTCAGGAAGCGCAGTCCTCTGTAGATTTTCTACTCAACCAGAATTCAGAAACCATCGTCTACAAGTTGTTACAGGCTGAGCTGTGGCTGGCTGATAACGCTGCCGAAAAAGCGGAGAAACTACTCACTCAACAGCTAGCGCTCTACCCGGACAATCATCCAATAACCGTTACCTATATCCAGAGCCTGCGCCTTCAGAATAAGAATCAAAAAGCGGTGGAAGAGCTCAAGCAACACCTGCGACTCTACCCGAACGATACTCATCTCTGGTACGAACTGGCAGAAGCCTACGGCCTGGTCGACAACATTCTCGGCGTTCATCAAGCCAGGGCGCAGTACTTTTTATTGGTTGGCGCGACCCGCAAGGCAGAGGAGCAAATTCAAATAGCACTTCGTTTGCCGAAAATCACTGAGCGGGAAAAGCTACTGCTGGAGCAACTACTGAAAGAAACTAAGCAGATTCGAGAAAGCCTGAAGTTCTAAGGCTGTAAAGCACTAAACTCCTACGCGCTGCAATTCCAGACACGGGTATTAAAAGTACTGAGATTCAACACAATAAAAAAGGGCATCGACCTTCATCGACACCCTTTTAGATCAACTAATGTTCTATCCTAAGCGTTACCCTTTACAGCCAACTTCATCTCAGCAGAAAAATCCAGCATGCGTTGCAAAGGTAGCAGGGCTTTTTTACCCAGATCGGGATCAACAAATACTTCTTGATCTCCACTTTCCAGTACGTGAGCCATGTTTTCCAGATCGTTCATCGCCATCCAAGGACAATTTGCGCAGCTACGACAGGCCGCACCAGATCCCGCTGTGGGCGCAGCTATCAAGGTCTTACCTGGTGCTGCTTGTTGCATTTTATAGAAAATGCCACGATCGGTGGCAACAATAAACTCTTTGTTGGGCAAGGTTTGAGCTGCCTTGATCAACTGACTGGTGGAACCCACTGCATCCGCCACTTCCACCATTGATGCTGGTGATTCGGGGTGGACCAGTATCGCTGCATCGGGATAAAGCTCTTTAAGATCCTTCAGTCCAGCCGCTTTGAACTCCTCGTGAACGATACAGGATCCGTCCCACATCAACATTTCAGCGCCAGTTTCCCGCTCGATATAGTGCCCCAGATGCTTATCCGGTGCCCAGATAATCTTTTGATCCTGTTCACACAAGTGCTCAACGATGTCTAAGGCACAGCTGGATGTGACGACCCAATCTGCTCGGGCTTTTACCGCCGCTGAGGTATTGGCATAAACCACCACCTGATGATCGGGATGGGCGTCACAGAAGGCAGAAAACTCTTCGATCGGACAGCCGATATCCAGAGAACAAGTAGCCTCCAGTGTCGGCATCAAAATACGTTTTTCCGGGCTGAGAATCTTCGATGT
>JAPHRD010000090.1 GCA_026196225.1 Motiliproteus sp. | reverse complement strand
ACTATCGGCGAAAGTGAGCTGGTGATCCATCGAGCATTCCCCAAATCATGAAGGTAAGGATTATCTCATGCCAGGGACTTAATCACAGGATCCTTAGCAGATCGCAGCCCTTGCTGTGGCGCACATAAGTATTTCAATTGAGACAAATTTAGTCCTTAGCTAAACCCCTATATTTACAACGGTTTCAGTGACATATATCTATTTTTAGATACTTTAACGTTCTCTAATTGACGATGATGACGTATTCGGAAACCGCCTGCAGCTCTACTTGATCTACATCAAAGGGTGACTATACCCCGAGCGTATACTGGGCCGATGGCAGCCTGGATGTAGCCAGATATTTTTGTTGCATTGCCACATTGGCGCCTGATTTAGAGAACACTTGAATGACCCGATTTATAAACTTTGCATTTATCTGCATCGCTTCTGTTTTGCTGGCCAGCAATAGCTGGGCGGTTGTAAACGTCAGCGACGCTAAAGAACCTCTTCCCTTTATCAAAGAAACCTTCAAAGATGCTGAAATTGGTGCCAAACAGCCCATCGGTGAAGAAGGTCCTCTGGTTCGCACCATATCGAAGGGTGACGAAGTCATCGGTTATGCCTTCGAAACTCAAGACATTGTAGATATCCCCGCCTATTCAGGTGCCCCGATCAACACCCTGGTAATGATGAAGCCCGATGGCCAATTCATTCACAGTGAAGTACTGGAACACCACGAACCGATTCTGCTGGTGGGTATTCCGGAAGAGAAACTATTCAGCTTTGTTGACCAGTACGACAATTTGAAAGTTACCGATCGCGTCCGAGTGGGCGCTGCCAACACTACCGAAGGTGTCATCAGCGTAGACGCGGTAGCAGGCGCCACCGTAACCGTAATGGTGGTTAACGAAGCCATCATGCGTGCCGCTAAAAAAGTAGGTATCGCACTGGGGCTGGAAGGGCTGAGCACCGACATCATCCCACCTCCATCAACTATCAAAGAGGAAGTCTTTGAGAAAGCCGATTGGGTCAAACTGCTGGGCGATGGATCTATCCGCAAACTGATTCTTAATCGTGGCCAGATCGACGAAGCCTTTATCGGCACTAAAGCTGAAGAGGTAGACGTTGCCTCACCAGAACAGAAGGAAGACAGCTTTATCGAACTGTTCTACACCCCACTGAATATCCCTACTATCGGCCGCAATCTGCTGGGTGAGGAGCAATACGCTTGGCTGCAATCAGAATTGCAGGAAGGTGACCACGCCATCGCAGTCTTCGGCAACGGCCGATACTCCTTCAAAGGCAACGGATTTGTTCGGGGCGGTATTTTTGACCGTTTACAGTTACAGCAACACGGCAAGGTCATCAGCTTCCACGATACCGATTACTATCGCTTCCAGGATTTCTTAGTTGAGGGATATCCTGGATTCAGTGAAACCGCCATCTTTATTATCCGTAGTCAATATGATTTCGACCATGGATCTCCTTGGCAGGTAGAGCTATTGGTACGTCGCCAAGTGGGCGCCTTGGACAGCTACTTCACCAGTTTCTACGGTGATTATCTGACCAAAGACGAGTACATAACCCGTCCTGAAATGCCAGAGATCGTTGAAGAAATTGATGTTCCTCTATGGGTCTCTGTTTGGGAAAACAAAACCTTCCAAATTACTGTTCTCAGTATCAGCCTAGTGCTGCTCACAGCCATCATCTTTATGCAGGATTACCTGGTTCGCTTCCCGCGCTTCCTCAACAACCTGCGTCACCTGTTCTTGATCTATACCGTGGGCTTTATTGGCTGGTATACCCTGGGTCAGCTATCCGTGGTGAACGTATTCACCTTTGTTCACGCTCTCATGGGTGACTTCCGCTGGGAACTGTTCCTGCTCGATCCAGTTATCTTCATCCTTTGGGGCTATGTAGCCATGAGCATTCTGCTCTGGGGGCGCGGTATTTTCTGTGGCTGGCTATGCCCGTTCGGTGCCCTGCAGGAATTGATCAACGTGGTCGCCCGCAAGCTCAAGATCAAACAATACGAGCCTCCATTCGGCTTGCATGAACGACTCTGGGCGGTGAAGTACATTATTTTGCTGGGACTGTTTGCAGTCTCGCTGGAATCCATCGGTGAAGCTGAACGGTATGCAGAAGTAGAACCCTTTAAGACCGCCATCATGCTGAAATTTCAGCGTGAATGGGGCTATGTATTCTACGCTGGTATATTGCTGCTGATCTCCATCGTTAATCGCAAATTCTACTGTCGCTACCTCTGCCCTCTCGGTGCTGCTTTGGCAATTCCATCCAAGGCCAGCCTATTTGATTGGCTGAAGCGCCGTAAAGAGTGTGGTCAGCCATGTAAGATCTGCGCCAACGAATGTGAAATTCAAGCGATCCATCCAGACGGTAAGATCAATCTTAACGAGTGTCACTACTGTCTGGACTGTCAGATGAGTTACTACAACGACAGTAAATGTCCGCCGCTGGTACAGAAAAAACGCAAGAAAGCCAAGATGGCTAAAAACCAGATTCCAGTGGTTGAAGTTAATCCTTCAACCACCTGATAAATCGACTACTTTAAATAAACATGCACAACTTGTACGGAGATCTATAAGGAGAATAAGAATGATTGATCCGAAGTCTTAAGCCTATCTAAGAAGCCCTCGGGCGCTTAGGTAGGGAAAACGAAATTTTAGGAAGCTGCTTTGCTGCTTCCAAGATTGTTTTAGTTGTACGACAACCGCAGCAACTTAATCATTATTGCTGAGGTGTTCGAAACAATTTGCGTTGTTCCCTAATCTGGAGAGAGAAACAATGATTGATCCAAAGAATAAAGATTTGCCTGTCATCGACGTCGAAGACGACCAGGCAAGTGAACATGTAAAACTCAGCCGCCGTCTGTTCTTAGGTGGCTCCGCAGCTCTGGTTGGTGCCGCCGGTACCGGTATGACTGCGGCCATGATGTCCCAAACCGCTAACGCGGCTGGTGGAGCCAAAGGCACTGTAGCCCCAGGTGAGCTGGACGAGTACTACGGCTTCTGGAGTGGCGGTCACTCCGGTGAAGTGCGTATCCTCGGCGTACCTTCCATGCGTGAACTGATGCGTATCCCTGTATTCAACCTAGATTGCGCCACCGGTTGGGGTCTGACCAACGAATCTAAAGAAATACTGGGCAGCGAAAATCCTCATCTGGTAGGTGACTGTCACCACCCCCACATGAGTATGACTGACGGTCATTACGACGGTAAGTACGTGTTTATCAACGACAAGGGCAACACCCGCGTTGCACGTATCCGTTGTGACATCATGAAGACCGACAAGATCCTTACTATTCCAAACTGTCAGGCCATCCACGGTCTGCGTGTTCAGAAGGTTCCTCACACCAAGTACGTTTTTGCTAATGCTGAATTCCGTATTCCCCACCCTAATGACGGCAGCCTCAAGAGCATGAACGACATTGAGGGTTACTACACCATGTTTAACGCCGTAGACGCGGAAAGCATGACCGTAGCCTTCCAGGTAATCGTAGATGGTAACCTGGATAACACCGACGCTGACTACACCGGTAAGTACGCCTTCTCTACCTGCTACAACTCTGAGAATGCTGTCGATCTGGCCGGCACCATGCGTAACGAGCGCGACCATGTTGTTATCTTTAACATCGAGCGTATCGAAGCTGCCGTCAAGGCAGGCGATTTCATCACTCTGCCAGGTGCCGACGACGTACCTGTTCTGGATGGACGCAAAGGTTCCAAGCTGACTCGTTACGTACCTGTACCTAAGAGCCCTCACGGAATGAACACTGCTCCTGACGGTCGCTACGCTGTAGCTAACGGTAAACTCTCTCCTACCGTTACCGTTCTGGACATCCATCGTTTCGATGAACTGTTCGACGACAAGATCAAGCCTCGCGACGTTGTTGCCGCAGAGCCTGAAATGGGACTGGGGCCATTGCACACCGCCTTTGACGGCCGCGGTAATGCCTTCACCACCGTATTCATCGACAGCCAAATTGTTAAATGGAATGTTGCCGATGCAGTCGCTGCTTACCAAGGTAAGAAAGTTAACTACATCAAGCAGAAGCTGGACGTACAATACCAGCCAGGCCACAACCACACCACCATGGGTGAAACCCGTGATGCTGATGGCAAGTGGTTGATCTCTCTGTGTAAGTTCTCTAAAGACCGTTTCCTTAACACCGGTCCATTGAAGCCAGAAAACGATCAGTTGATCGATATTTCCGGCGACGAAATGAAGCTGGTTCACGATGGTCCTACTTACGCCGAGCCACACGATTGCATGATCGTTCACCGCAGCAAGGTTAAGCCAAGCAAGGTTTGGACTCGTGACGACCCATTCTTCGCTTCAACCGTTGAAATGGCTAAAGCTGATGGTGTTGTTCTTGAGAAAGACAACAAGGTTATTCGCGATGGCAAGAAAGTTCGCGTTTACATGACCTCCGTTGCACCGAACTTCGGTATCACTGAGTTCAACGTGAAGCTGGGCGACGAAGTAACTGTCATTGTTACCAACCTGGATAAGATCGAAGACGTAACCCACGGTTTCTGTATGGTAAACCATGGTGTTCAGATGGAGATCAGCGCACAGGCGACTTCTTCCATCACCTTCACCGCCGACAAGCCAGGGGTTCAGTGGTACTACTGTAACTGGTTCTGCCACGCACTCCACATGGAAATGCGCGGACGTATGCTGGTTGAAGCCTAAGGCTTAATCTGCGTTATCGAGGCGCCCTTGACTTAGGCTAAGGGCGCCTTTTTTGTCCCCTGTTAAAATTTGCGATAAATCATCCGATGATGGAACCGACCTATCGTGTTCCCATCAAACTCTGCATTAATCCTTAATCTTGGAATCCGGGTATGAATGCGCAAGTGACGATTGCCAGATCACTATTGGCCGTAGCTACGCTGACCATCTGTCAGTTGGCCCTAGCTGCCGAGCTGATTGCCACCCCCGATAAACCACTGCAAACGGTTCTAGACAATGCACAGTCTGGTGACCACATTATTCTCAAATCTGGCCTCTATAAAGGCAATTTCTCGGTCGACAAGCCACTGTCACTGATCGGTGAAAAAGGCGTGGTACTGGATGGAAACGGTGTCTCCAACACCCTGATCCTCAATGCCAGCAATATCCAGATCAAAAATCTACGAATTCAAAATTGGGGCGATAATCTTACCGACCTCAACGCCGGTATCTTTGTCAGCCGGCAGGCGGATAACGCCCTGATCGAAGGCAACTATTTTCAAGGCATCACCTCTGGCATCTGGGTAGACGCTACTCCCAACATCTCAATTGTTAACAACAAAATTGAAGGTGATCTCAACATTCGCTCCCAGGATCGCGGCAACGGCATTCATCTCTATGCCGTTGGCGGTGCTCTGGTAAAAGGCAACGAAGTTTGGCATACCCGTGACGGCATTTATATTGATACCAGCAACGGCAATGAACTAAACGACAACTATCTGCACGATCTGCGCTACGGCGTGCACTACATGTACTCCTACCGTAACAAGGTGATAAACAACCACACCGAAAACACCCGTACGGGCTACGCTTTGATGCAGTCGAAATACCTGACGGTGACCAATAACCGTTCGGTAAATGATCAGAACTACGGCATCCTGTTGAATTACATCACCTACTCCACAATCGATAGCAATAAGGTAGAAGGTGTTCAGACTGGCCGAAATCCTCACCTGCTGCAAAACTCACAAAATATCGCTGGCGCAGAAGGCAAAGCGCTATTTATGTACAACTCGGTGTTTAACGAAATCACTAACAACCTGTTCGATGCCAGTGATCTCGGTATCCATATTACCGCCGGCTCTGAAGATAACGTCATTGCCGGTAACGCCTTTACCGGTAACAAAGAGCAGGTTAAGTACGTCTCTAACCGTAAGCAGGACTGGTCCAATGAGGGCCGCGGCAATTACTGGAGCGATTACTTGGGTTGGGATATGAATGACGATGGCATTGGCGATACCCAATACGAACCAAACGATGGTGTCGACAAGCTGCTGTGGAAATATCCCGCCGTGAAAGTGTTATTAAACAGCCCAGCGGTTGAAACACTACGCTGGGTTCAACGCCAGTTTCCGGTCTTTAAATCCCCCGGCGTTTTCGATTCCGCGCCGCTGATGAATTCCCCCTTTTCTGAGGGCGCTGTGGTGACCAAACCCAGCACCCGACACTCTGAGGAGCTGTCTAAACGATGAGTATTGTTGAACTCGAGCGTGTCGAAAAACACTATCAGAGTGTCCACGCTCTGCAAGGTTTGGATCTGGTGATTCAGCCCGGCGAAATTTTGGGCCTTTTTGGCCACAATGGCGCGGGCAAAACCACCACCATCAAATTGATTCTGGGTTTGATTGAAGCGACCAAGGGAACGGTTAGGGTGTTTGGCGAAGACCCAACCCTATCCGAAGCCCGCAACCTTCGTCGGAAACTGGGTTTCCTGCAGGAGAATGTAAGCTTTTACGATCAACTCACCGGCCTGGAAGTACTGAACTATTTCGCCAAACTGAAGGGTGTTTCTAAAAAACAAAGCCGTGAGCTGCTGCATCAAGTGGGCCTCGACCACGCTATCAAACGCCGGGTCAAAACCTACTCCAAGGGTATGCGTCAACGATTAGGTCTGGCGCAGGCACTGCTAGGAGACCCCAAGCTGCTGTTGTTGGATGAGCCCACCGTGGGCCTCGATCCTATAGCCACTCAGGATTTTTATCAGCGCCTCAACCAGCTTAAAGAGCGAGGCTGCACCATCATCCTCTGTTCCCATGTACTTCCCGGCGTCGAGAAATATATCGATCGCGGCTTAATTATGGGCCACGGCCACATCCTGGCAGAAGGCAATCTGGATGATCTCCGAGCCAAGGCCAACCTTCCCTTAACGTTGCGTATTAGCGGCGATGTGGAACTGCCAGAAAATCTGCAAGGAAGAATCAAGCAGAGAAACGGTGAGATCCATATGGAAGTCGGACTGGAAGAGAAGATGCAAGTGATGAAAACCGTGATGTCACTGCCAGGACTGGAAAATATCGATCTCCACCTACCTACTCTGGAAGATCTCTACACCTACTTTACCGGGTCCATGCAGCTGGAGGCGGAAAAATAATGAACGCAATCTTAACTGTCGCCGGGAAAGAATTTCGAGACGGCCTGCGTAACCGCTGGATCGTCGCTATTACCGTTATCTTTGCCGTACTGGCTATCGGCCTCGCCTACTTCGGTGCCGCCGCTGCCGGTCGAGTCGGCTTTACCTCGCTGTCCACTACCATCGTTAGCCTCGCCAGTCTGGCAGTCTTTATCATTCCTCTGATCGCCCTGATGCTCGCCTACGATGGCGTGGTCGGCGAAGATGAAAACGGTACCCTGCTGCTGTTGATGACCTATCCGCTATCGCGATGGCAGATATTGCTCGGCAAAATGGCCGGGCATGGTGCGATCATGGCCTTTTCCACACTGCTGGGATTCGGCTCCGCGGCCATCATCATGGGGCTCTTTGCCGACAGCACCAGCTGGGGCGACCTGATCAGCGCCTTCTCGCTGTTTATAGTCTCTGCCATCCTGCTGGGCTGGGTGTTTATCGCCTTCGCCTATATCATCAGCACCCTGGTCACAGAAAAATCCAAAGCCGCCGGTATGGCGCTAATAGTCTGGTTCCTGTTTGTGTTGGTGTTTGATCTGGGATTGTTGGGATTACTGGTAGGTACTCAGGGTGATGTCAATGCGGAACTCTTCCCTTACCTACTGTTACTTAACCCAACTGACATCTTCCGCCTGGTCAATATAAGTTACTTCGCCAGCGAAAAAATCACCGGGCTGATGGCTATCGCCCAGCACGTGCAGTTTTCCACCATCACTCTGCTGCTAGGTATGCTGGTTTGGCTATCTAGTTCAATCGGTTTGGCCTTGCTGTTCTTCAACCGTCGGAGCCTATAGGCATGAATAAGCTGACCAACTGTTTCCGTCTATTAATAGCGCTGGTCCTGACGGGTCTGCTGCTGGGATGTAACGAGGATACGCCAGAGAAACTGGCAGCCCAGACAGCGGTAAAGATTGAGAGCGGTGAGGAATGCCACCTGTGCGGCATGATCATTACCAACTACCCCGGCCCCAAGGGGCAGCTTTATGAGCGCGGACGGACCCAAACACACAAGTTTTGCTCCACCCGGGATATGTTCGCCTATCTGCTAGACCCGGAAAACACCCACAACATCCAAACCGCCTACGTCCACGATATGGCAGTGACCCCTTGGGATCATCCCGACGATGAAACCTATATTGATGCCCGAAAAGCTTGGTATGTGGTTGGCAGTAACAAAAAAGGCGCCATGGGGCCCACCCTGGGTAGCTTCGCCACAGAGAAAAATGCCAAAGCCTTTACCGAAATTAACGGCGGCCAACTCTATACCTTTGCGCAATTAGATCTTGAGCTGATCTCCAGCATGGGTTTTTAAATTCTAGATCCACACTAATCGATCCAATAGGAACCGGAGTATGAAGAAAGTAGTCGGTAGTTTCGGAATGGCCCTATTGCTGGCACTGTCAGCGCAATCACCCGCCATCGCTGGTGAACACAAGCATCATCATGGCCACGATATGAAAGCCATGAAGCAAATGTCTGAACAGAAAGCGGTTGATGCGGTAGGTGTTATCCACCAGATTGATGCATCCGAAAGAGTGTTGAAGATTCAACATGAACCTATCGCCGACTGGAATATGGGTGCCATGCGGATGAAGTTCCATGCCGCACCGGGAGTGGATCTCTCCAATCTCAAGGAAGGTCAGAAGATCAAGTTTAAAACCAGCAATCCCAAGGTTGGCCGTTACGTGGTCACTGAAATTGTGGAGTAATCTTTATCGGGTGAAGCTCTATCGGGAATCGCCTTAACAGGTGATTCCCATCTCTTTTATTTAATCCTGCCTAGTTAAACTACGTACTGATTAAACTACCTGCTGACTGTCCTCCTGATCTTCTGCTAATCCCCACAATTCAGCAATCTCATTCAGCAATGCTTTGAGTACTGGATCATTCTGCCGCTGTTTCTGATAGATAAACTGCAAGCTGACCTTGGGCAGTTCAATTGGCACTTCAAAGGCGAAACCTTCCTTTTCAGCCTGTCGCAGCTCATCTCCGCGCATAATACCCAGGCCGATTCCCGCCTTAATCATGGTACGCAACGCCTCTTCAGAATCGGACACAACGGTCTTTGCCGGCTGACAGCAATGCTGATCAAACAAATCGCGCATCACACCAAAATAGGCACAATCTGGTGACGTATAGATCCACGGGAGATCCGCAATCAATTCCACTTTGGGGTCGGAAATCTGATCTCGCATGCCGATTGGTGCAGCCACTTTCAGGGAGATATCCTGGAGAAACAACACCTCCAAACGTGGGTCGCTGAACTCACCAGAGATAAAAGCCGCATCCAATTTACCCACCCTTGTCGCCGGAATATTAGTACTGGTCTGCCCCCCCATAAACTGCAGTTCCAGCTTGGGGTGTTTTTGCTGCATCTGTTCGAGCAATTTAGGTAGCCGTAGAAATTCAGCGTCAGAGTTAAGACCAATACTCAAACCACCGACCAGCTCATCGCGCAAACCCTTGGCATGCTCGACAAATTCCCCTGCGGCCTGCAAAGCCAGCAGTGCTTTGGGTAGCAGCTGCTCTCCTTCGGCAGTTAATTGCATCCCCTTCGGAGTGCGTTTGAACAAAGAGACGCCCAGTTCCTCCTCCAATGCCTTGATGTGAGCACTGATAGCCGGCTGGCTGGTGTAGAGGCGATCGGCAGCGCGGGTTAAGTGTCCCTCTTCCGCCACCGCAGCAAACGTTTTCAGGTGATACAGATCCATCTCAGCGCCCCTCAAAACAACAAATAAATTCGATAATTCTAAGTTAAACCCATCATGGAATTATTCGCCATCACATTTTCCGAACACCCGGATCTGAAAATACGATTGGATCCAAAACCCGCTCAGTCCCATGCTGTTAGCAAGCCAAATCAGCAGGAGATTGAACATGAAAGCGACCGATTATCGTACTGCATACAAATTCGAGGACACTACCTCGGTACTGGCAGCACTCCCCTCGAACAAAGCATTGCTGGTTACTGTTCATCAATGGCTTCAACGTGGAAAACAACGACGTGCGTTAGCAAAACTGGAGCCGCATTTGTTGGAAGATATAGGAATCACTCAGGAGCAAGCTCAGGAAGAAGCTGACAAACCCTTTTGGAAACCCTAAAGATTCACCGACTTAGCTCACTGATTACCTGCAAGCCCAGTATCAGCATCGATGCGGGCTTGCAGCAACAGATCATCCTTAGCGCAATAGTCTGATAGCTGCTCAATCTGCATCGGTTTAGCAAAGAAGTATCCCTGTAGATTATCGCAGCCAGCCTGCTTCAGTTGCTCATATTGAGCAGCAGTTTCTACGCCTTCGGCAGTCACCTCAAACCCCTGAGATTGGCAAAGGGATATCAAATAGGGCAACACCTGATGACGATTTGACTGAAATAGCTGATCGATAAAGGCTCGATCCAATTTCACCGTATCCACAGGAAACTCAATCAATTGAATCAACGAAGTGTATCCCGCACCAAAGTCATCAATCGCTATTCTGAAATGGTTATCTCGCAGATTTTGCAGTAGTTCGAGGTGCTTTAAGCCGCGATCGACATCAAATGTTTCGGTAATTTCCAACTCGATCAGTTGATTGTTGATATCGAAGTGTTTCGCCCGGGATATAACATATTGATCGATCCCCGGTTCCTGAAGATTAGCCGATGACAGATTAATCGAAAGCTGGCAAACGCTGCCGATAATTTGAGCAAGCTCGGGATAGTCAGCAAAAGCCCGATCGATAACCCAATAATCTATTTTCTTAATCAGTCCCGTACGCTCAGCGATGGGAATAAATTCGGCCGGACCAATATTACCCAGCCCCGGCGAATGCCAACGAAGCAGGGCTTCACAACCAATAATTTTCCGATCAGCGGCATCAACGATGGGGATGTAATTGAGGGTAAATTCCTCATCACAATTCAACTTCCTGATGGCCGCCTCAATCTCTTTTTGACGCCGTTCCTGCTGGGCAATTAGTTTGGAGTAGTGGGCGATCTGATTTTTACCGGCAGCTTTCGCCTGATACATGGCCGAGTCAGCGTTGGAGATCAGCCGGGTAATGGTGTGACCATCATCTGGGAAATGAGCGATACCGACGCTAACCGTGACCGGGAAAACCCCCTGCTCAAACTGAAAACCGTTCTTGAAAATAGCCAGAATTCGCTCGGCGATCTTGTTTGAGGAATCCTCATTGCTCACGACCGGCATAACGGCCGCAAATTCATCACCAGCCAGGCGTGCCAACACCGCATTGCCCCCTATGGAGGAGACCGAATCGGCACAGATACCATGGCTGCACACCGTTTTCTCCAGCTTTGCCGCAAAGGCTTGCAGCAGCCGGTCGCCTAAGCCATGTCCGTACTTGTCGTTAACGTATTTAAAGTTGTCGAGATCGATATAGAGCACTGCCAACTTCTGATCGTGCTCTGTCGCCTGCTGTAAAAAAACCATCGCTCTTTCGGCAAAAAAAGCACGGTTCGGCAAACCGGTAAGAATATCCCGTTGTGCCAGCTCTCGAGTTTTCGCATAAGCAATGGAGAGTCGGTCATAAAGCTCGTAGAAGCGCTCTGATAAGCGCCCCACCTCGTCAGAACTTCTGATCAAGGAGATATTGCTGCGCTTATTGTCCTTAACTTCCGCTAACTCGGTATCCAAGCGGACAATTGGCTGAGTGATGTAGCGTCGAATTAGACCCATCAAAATGGCAACGGAACACAAGGATAAAAAGATCAATCCAAGTACCAACAAAAACTTCAACGGCCGTAATTGCAGTTCGATGGCATCCGGACCAGGTTCAACCGAAAGGTAATAGCCAGGCGCCAGAGATACGCTGGTCCCTAATTCGGAATTAACGTTTGTTGGCACATGGCTAAGCTGAAGCGGAGTCCGGTATCGCTCTTCCATCTGTTGTTTAAGCTGATCGAAGCCTGTTGGTTCAATCGCTAACTGAATAACCAGCGCACTATCTAGCTGGGAACTGATCGGCACATAAAGGCTGCGTGGATCAAGCATCTGGTTGATGACGATGAGCGATCGATCTGGTTCAAGCTGCAGGTGTCGATTATTGGTCAAGGATCTCTTTTGATAAGCTTCCGCTGCAAACGCCAACTGCTGTTTTCCGATATTGGCGAATGGGGCCAAACTGCTTTCAAAGTAGTAGCGAGCTTGATTACCGTTATCAATAATCGAGAAAGATATAAATTCAGAGTTATGCTGTTGAAACTGCGCCAAACCTTTTTCCAGATCCGTGGCAAAAGCGATTTCACGATAGCGATCATCTTGTTCCAACAGATAGGAGGCAAGGGTCTGGCTTTGGGCCAGGGCAAATAAGTAGCTGTCGGCGAAGGCACTGTATGAACCGTAAGCGGACGCCATTTCGGTCATCAGCAACTCTATTCGGCTTCTCTCAAATTGCAAAATCGATTGCCGCTGCACGGCGTAGACACCGATGGCTGCCAACAGATAGCTGAACAGTACCACCGGGACAATCAGCAACATAACCCGCTTGTTCAAATTCATTAATTCAGCCTATTCGAACCCGATGTGAGTAGCGAAAAATTTCATTTGTCCGCTTCCATCAAGCTCATTTGATGCTTTTTGCGCACCGCACGAGTAATACGATTCCGCTGTTTCACATTCTGCATCTCCAGGACTTGGTAGATTTGACTATTGTTCATGACCGACTGGGGCGGATAGAGGCTTATGTCGGCCTTAACCTCCTCATCGATAAAGGCCATCGCCGCAGAGTTTGGGCTAGCCATGTAAATATCTTGGGAATTTTTAGCAGCTATCTCGGGCCGATGGAGGAAATCGATAAACTGCTGGGCCAGATCAATATTCTTAGATCCAGACAATACAGCCAAGCAATCAGCCCATAACAGGGTCCCCTCTTTTGGAATCGCATAACTCCAGGCACTGGGATTATCAGACAGCTCTCCTAGGGCAAACTGATCGCCACTATAGGTCATGGTCATGTGCAGATCATCCGGGTGCTCCCCTGCCTGAACGTAGCTGATTGAATACTGGTAGGTTAATACGTCAGGGGCCTGTTCCATCAACATGGTAAATGCGGATTTTAAGACCTCGGGGTCATCGCTAGAAATGGAAACCCCTTGCAGAATTAGCGATGGGACCAACATATCCACATGATCATCGATCATGCCGATATGGCCTTTCAAGGAATCATTGGGTTGCAGTAGCTCCAACCAAGACGTTGGGGCCGGTACCACCTTATCGTTACGATAAGCGATGCCCAGGGTTCCCCACATATAAGGAACGGCATATTCGCTGCACTGCTGCTGCCAGCGTTGTGGGATATGTCTAAGATTGGGAATCTGTTCGGGGGAAAGCGATTTTAGCGTCTTTTTTTTTCCGAATTGTCGGGCAGCGACTTCATCAACCATGGCGATATCAATATTCTGGTGCGCCGAAGAGGCCAGGATACTGTCTCTCATCTCGTCGCCATCGATGTAGATCTCTTCGATGGCCACACCGGTCTCTTCCTGCCACTGTTTAATCACACTGGCTGAGAGGTATGCCTCCCAATTCAATATGGTCAACTTTCGCTCTGTTTGAGTTCCTGACTGACTCTCAGCCAAGGCAATTATCTGAAAAGCAGAGCAAAACAGAAACAGCGCAGACATAGAATAAGTGCGTAGAACGGACATCACTACTTCCTCACAATGAGCCGCCGATAACTTTTATTATTAAGCGGATACTAAAATCATAGTGGAAATTAAGAAATAACACTTATGACGCATAAAGTACGCATAAGGTGCGTTAAAAAAGAGACTTAGTGGAAAACTGCTGGTGTAGATCTAAGAGGATGAAAACCGGATAAAAAAACCGGTCATCGCCTATCATCGATGACCGGTTTCCTTCTTACTGCCAAGAGATCTGAGTCAGTGAGGGGGAGAGACTCTCTCAGCCAATAACTTTAGTGGCCGCTGCCACCACAGCTACCACAGCAAACAGAGCTTTTCTTCTTGGCTTCGTCCTTATCGGACTGCTTGCCCTTGAGCTCTACAAATTGATCCTCAGCCTTCACAGCTTCGGCGTTCTGCTCTTGAGGCTTGTTTTTGTCCTTTTTGAAAAAAGAAAGCATGGTTGTCTCCTGTGAAAGATTAATTCTCGCGGCCATCTGTGTTACAACGTTCTGCAATGTCCGACTTATATGGTCAGGTAATATATCTAACCGATTAACCGCGTGGCATGACTTAGGACAAGTTTAGGGGTAGATAACCAAAATCATGGGCGATACACGAATCTACAGCGCCATCGAAGAGCTGGGCGAACAGCGCTGGCAACAGACTCTGACAAACGACGACCCTTTTCTGGCTTATCCCTATCTAGCAGCGCTGGAAGCGAACGATTGCCTGGGCCAGGAAAATGGCTGGCAGCCCCGCCATCTTCATCTGACCACCGATGAAAGCTCCTATGAAAGTTCCAATGAAAGCTCAGATATCCTGATGCCGGTTTATCTGAAAGATCACTCCTACGGCGAGTTCGTTTTTGATTGGAGTTGGGCTCGAGCGGCCCACTCGGTGGGTATCCCCTACTATCCAAAACTGGTGACTGCTATTCCCTTCACCCCCGTCACAGGTCCCCGCTTCAATGCGGATATGAAAAGCACCGATGCGCTGCTGAATGGCGTTCGACATTTGGCGGAAGAAACTGGGGCCTCATCTTGGCACCTGCTGTTTCCAGACACCCAAAGTTGTGAGCAACTTCTGGCGGCCGAAACTGAGATGCAGTTATTGGAGCGGCGCAACTGTCACTTTATCTGGAAAAATCGGGGATATGGCGATTTTGACGATTTTCTCGAATCCTTCAGCTCTCGTAAACGGAAGAATATCCGCAAAGAACGTAAAAAACTTCAAGAGCAGGAAGTGGAATTCCAACGATTATCTGGTTCACAAATTACTGCAAAACATGTGCAGGAGTTTTACGATTTCTATCAGATCACCTACCACCGACGTGGCCAACCACCCTACTTGAATCTAGGATTCTTCCAACAGCTACTAAATACCATGCCTGAACGCCTACTGCTGGTCCGCGCCAGTCGCCATGATCATATAGTGGGGGCGGCACTTTTTATTGAAAGCAACGATAGCCTTTACGGCCGCTGGTGGGGAGGCGTATCTGATATCGACTGCCTTCACTTTGAAGCCTGCTACTACCAGGGGATCGAATACGCTATTGAAAAGGGGCTGAAAAGTTTTGATCCCGGCATTCAAGGGGAGCATAAGCTACTGCGAGGGTTTGAACCAGAACAAACCCGCTCTCTGCACTGGATTCGAGAACCCTCACTGTCCCATGCCGTTGAGCGCTGGCTGAAACAGGAACGGCGTGAGATCGATCTCTATCAACAACAAGCTCGCCAACACCTGCCTTTTAAGCAAAATTAGACCAAATATCTCCATCTGAAAGTTGGCTTCTCCGCCACACTTCAAACAGTTGTTTGATCCAGATCTATTCCCATTAGCTCCGACTAAAGTAGACTGCTTTCTTTAAGACTTTTCCAAGGCAGGAAGCATTAAGTCATGGGGCTATTTGATATCGACCATCGGCACCCAAACACTCAACCAACAAACGGCACAATCATCAGCACATCGACAGTGCTGAGATTTCTAATCATCTTTCTTCCCTTCGCAGCAGCAACCGTTAGCGGAGCCCTGTTGCTCTACTGGATAGAGTCCTCCGCCTATCTATCCAAACAGAAAACACGCCAGCTGCTAAGCGCCCAACTGGGTGTCGAACACATGGGAGTTGAATTGAAATCGATAGCTGATGACCTTGCCTATCTCGCCTCGGCTCCCGGTCTTAGAAAATCCATTGATTCCCTTCGCCCCAATCTGGAAGCCAATTGGATCAATTTTCTAGGTAACAAAAATCTCTACGATCAAGTACGCCTCATTGACCCGCTGGGACAAGAGCAGATCAGGGTCAACTATAATCGCGGACTGCCACAAGCGGTTCCTCTAGACAAACTTCAGAATAAATCCAACCGTTATTATTTCTCCGAAACCATGACCTTGAATCAGGGCCAGTTCTTTGTCTCACAACTAGATCTCAATGTTGAAAAGGGTTCAATAGAACGGCCCTACAAACCCACCCTGCGGATAGCCACCCCACTAATTCATGACAACGGTCAGAGGGCCGGCATAGTCATACTGAATATCCTCGGACAGCATATCTTAGATGCTTACACCGCCATCTCCTCTGAATCAGCAGATAAAGCCTGGTTGGTTAATCAACAGGGATATTGGCTCAAGGGTCCTGACCAAATATCCGAATGGGGATTTATGTTTCAGCGCCATGATTCGCGCCTCAGTGTTCAGTATCCCAAAGCCTGGAAAATCATCAGTAGCAACGAACGGGGACAATTTGAAAACTCGCTAGGACTGTGGAGCTATGAAAGCGCCCACCCCACCCAGTTCAACGGCCTTTCGAACAGCAATGACGCAGCTCCCAAACAGATCTGGAAAGCGGTCCGATTTATTGCTAAATCGGCGCTCTATCGCTATCCGAAAAAGATAGCCGCGATACTTTCCATCGCCGTTTCACTGTTGCTTCTGGTTTCGTTTTATGTCTCTTATCGATTAGCCATGGCCTGGGCATCCCAGCAACAATCCAACCTAACTACCCAAAAGCTTAACGAGAATCTAGAACAGGAAGTTCAACAACGTACCGCTGAACTGCAGTGGGCAAAGCAACAGGCAGAACAGTTGGCTCGAACCGACGAACTCACTGGCATCAACAACCACCGCGCCTTCTATCAACATGCCATGGAACTCCATCAACGTTCTGTTCGGTACGGCAATCCCTATTCCATCATCATCTTCGATCTTGATCATTTTAAGCACATCAATGACAGTCACGGTCACCTGGTAGGGGATCAGGTACTTAAAATTATCGGAAAACTTACATCCCAGGTGATTCGACGCGCAGATATCGCAGGACGGATTGGGGGAGAGGAATTTGCCATCATTCTGCCGGAAACCAGCTCCAACGAGGCCTACGAATTGGCTGAACGATTACGCACACAAATTGCCTCGGCAGCGTTGAATGTTAACCAACAGAGCCTTCGCTTTACCGCTAGTTTTGGGCTATCGCAGTTTTGCCAGGGAGATAGCAGTTTCGAATCTGTTATCAAACGCTCAGACGATGCGCTCTATACCGCTAAAAGTAAGGGCAGAAATCGGGTTGTCATCAATCAGTCGGTCCGACAGGCCGCCTGCAGCTAGCGGACATCTTTTTAGTCAGAGTCGCAATAGCAAACCGCCGCTGGCAACAGGTTGAAACAGGGAAAGAAGCAAACGTAAATTCTAGCGTAGTGTTAAAAAGCTTCAGACCTGAGGGATGGTCCCAGAAAGCATAACCGTGGCAGCAACACCCATAAACGCAACACCTAACCATAGATCCTTTGTCATTTCTGATCTCCCTTTTCACTCAGCAAAAAAAATGGGGCCTCAGCGGCCCCGAAAGAAACCTTTACATAGACCTGTAACAATCTATGAAAGTAATAATACCCATCAAATCAAGACATGTAAATACGAATTATTATTATTTAGTATTGTGTTTATATATCCTGCTGTTACTATAGCCACTCCAACCTATCTTTGTTTAAGCATTTTATGGCCGCTTCGGCGGCCATCTTTTTAACTTAATTTTGGTAACAGCTAGATAGGCTAGCAGTACAAATCCAACACCTTGCTACTACAGATTGACGGAATATCAGCCATTCGATTTTAGGGAAAAACATGTGCCAACGATTTTTATGCAATAAACACCGTCACGCACTACATGAAGATGCTGATACCGCCCTGGCTACGTGGAGTAAAGGTATTAACACAGGCAGAGAGAACTTCGATCTGCAACGCATGGGAGTGGCCACTGTCTGTTTTGGTGGTGCCTTAGAGGCAGCTGAAATTCTTCTGGTCAAACATCAGGACCAATCCCCCGAAATATTCTACAAGTTAAGCATGGCGGCCATGTTTCTTGCCCGGAGCCAATACAGCAACGGTCAACAGGACTGCGCTCAAACCAGCCTAACCCGCTGCTCAAAATTAATAACTGACGCCATCAGTCTGGATGGATTCAACTCTATTCAAGGACTCGACTGCTTGTCGATGCTGAGCAACTGCTACAGTGCACTGTTTGAAAATGGCGTTAAGCAAACCCAATACCCCAAACATCACGACACCGCGCACTCCCCTACTATCCATTAAATTGGATTAAACAGTATTTCTCGACAATCGGATAAATATGCCGTTTTCCTGATTTGCGCGAATTCACCACTAACAGCGCTCCTTTCTATCCATCTCGGTTTAGAATTAGTTCTCGCTATCTTCCCAGCAATATCCACCTCCTTCTTTACCTTCACTTATCTCAGCTTTATAGGCACATTCGGCGCGCTATTTAACCTGTTACAATCGAACTGCTGGTTACTGCGGAGGCAATTTCAGTTGAAGCCACCTAAAAAGAGATAATTTGATTAGAGCAATTACGGGTATATACACGCAGCTGGAGCATCCATGAACGCAACAACTTGGAGAACGCCAACCACCATCTTGGTAGCAGGGGCCTTTGTGCTCAGCATCTCTCTAGGGGTCCGCCATGCCTTTGGGCTGTTTCTCACGCCAATGTCCATGGATTTGGGTTGGGGCCGGGAGGTCTTCGCCTTTGCCATTGCCCTACAAAATTTAGTCTGGGGATTAACACAGCCCTTTGTCGGCCGTATCGCTGATCGTTACGGCGCCAACGGGGTTGTGTTTGCTGGAGGTTGCCTCTATGGACTAGGCCTGTATTTAATGAGCCAATCCCAAAATGAACTGAGCCTTTTACTCAGTGCCGGTTTGGTTATTGGCGTCGGCTTAAGCGGTACCACCTTTCCTGTGGTTTTCGGTGTAATCAGCCGCGCCCTCCCCGTCAAAGATAGGAGCTGGGCCATGGGCGTAGCGATGTCTGTCGGCTCCTTAGGTCAATTCGCTTTATTGCCCGGTAGCAATTCGCTCATTACTTTGTTTGGCTGGGAAGAAGCACTGATTGCACTGACCGCCTTATCTCTACTGATTCTGCCGCTGTCCTCAGCCTTGAAAGAATCAAAAACAGAACAGACGGAAGTAGATTTACCGTTAAAGCAAGTTCTTGAGGAGGCATTTCGTCACCGCGGATTCTGGCTACTGTCCTTCGGCTTCTTTGTCTGCGGATTTCAAGTAGTGTTTATCGGCACCCACCTGCCCGCTTTCTTAGTGGATGGAGGCCTCAGTGCAACCACAGGTTCGATGTCTCTGGCATTGATTGGCCTTTTCAATATCGCAGGCTCTTACCTTGCAGGATATTGGGGTGGCCGTTATCCCAAGCCAATGCTATTAACCGGTATTTACCTGGGCCGATTGTTAGTCATTTCGATTTTCCTACTATTTCCATTAACTGAGATCAGCGCCTATGCCTTCGCCATGGCCATGGGGATTTTGTGGCTCAGCACTGTACCACTGACTAATGGTACGGTGGCTACAATTTTTGGTGTCGGAAATATGTCGATGTTGGGCGGCGTGGTCTTTCTATTCCACCAGGTCGGTGCGTTTCTGGGAGGATGGTTAGGCGGCTATCTATTCGATAGCTCCGGCAGTTACGAATCCATATGGATGATTTCAATTGGTTTGAGTTTAGTGGCAGCGCTTCTTAATTTCCCCATTAAGGAGCGACCTATTCCCCGGCTAGCCAGCACCTAAGGAGATGATGATGCGATTTGCCCTTACAGTTGCTGGTTTATCGCCCCTGGCTATAACGCTGGGGCTGATTTTAGAGCAGTACGCAACGGGCGACATGGCAATGGCTTTTACTTAACTGTTGCCAGGATGCTTCTGATAAAATCAGAATATCTGCAAACCAATAATATTGATTCTAATCGTAATTCCGCACATTTCCGTATGTGCAGGCTTTATCTGGGCGCGCAAACCGACTACCTCGGACTCCTGAATGACCACCCTATAAAAACTGACCAATCGGTTTGTTTTTGTAGTATTTCTACATATATACTACTTTTTTCTGCTGAATAGTCGACCAAAGTAGACATTAAATCAATACATATGTAGTATTTCTACACGCAAGATGGATCACTAGGCTGTTTGAAAGAATCGAAGATGTCGTTCCGATTGAAACTCAGGAATGGCAGGATGCTCTTGAGCCTATCGCTAAAAACGATGGCTCAGACCAAACAAAAATTCTAGCCCAGCGCAGTGATACGGCCAACGAACTCCATGCCACAGTTAAGAACAGAAAAATCCAGCTATCAACTCTAGCTGGAGCGGTTTCAAGTTTGTATTTGTAACCCAGGGCTCCGTGCTCACCGATGTGCTTCGCTTAAACCTACAAGCGAATCTAGTACGAATAAAAACGCCTCAACAGTGGGCGTTTTGTGATTTTTACTTTCAGCAGAATTAGAGGAAACGCTAGTCATGTCTCAAAAGTTTGATGTTATCGTAATCGGTGCAGGCCCTGGCGGCTATGTTGCAGCCATCCGCGCTGCGCAGCTGGGTTTGAAGACAGCCTGTGTCGAGAAGTGGGTCGACGGTAAAGGTGCCCCTGTGTTGGGCGGT
>JAPHRD010000026.1 GCA_026196225.1 Motiliproteus sp. | reverse complement strand
GGTGTTGGTTGAACTGGAGTTTTGGTCAACAACAGCTTAACCGGAACGCACCACCGTCTCTTTCTTATTTCACCCTAACCCGCGAAGAACCTTTTTTTTTGCCTTCAATTTTCTGTACGTCTTTCTGAACATTTTTCCGCACTTAGTTTCTTCAGTATCGCAAAGGTTATTGAATTCCTATTTGTCTATCCGAGTGGATACCAAGTTGTCACATGGTGGGTCAAATTGTCTCGTCTATTTACATCGAAAGTCGTAGAAGTCAAGGGCCCGTTTTCCTAGGTTGTTGAAAATCAATGGATATTAAATTCTGGTACGGGTCTTGATAGTGTAATAGTGCGCTGACGATCTTTTGGGATCGTGGCCGTTTTCACGACTGACAGCCTCATGCCTCACCCTGCTATGAGGTCTCTTTTAGCGCGCCAGGGTCTTCCTGGCGCGTCTTTTTTATTTTGTATCTGATTCTTTTTGCTATCTGGTAACTAAGTTTCCACTTGGTCCTCTTGATGGAATTCGGTTGCTTATGTGTTTTCTTTCTTCCTATCCCTACATGTCTTTAACTTGCTGATAAATATGAATTTAGTTTTGGCTAATTGATATTTGCCAACTGGCACATTAATTGACTTCTTAGTCCCATAGGTCGTGCTCGGCAATTCGTGCAACGCGGTTGTTCGCGACTGTAGATAACAAAGATGGGGCATAGTCGGAGACAGGTTTTTGCCAGCGTTTTTAAAACGACGTGTGGCCTGTTTCCCAGAATAGGAAAACGGAAAATGAATAATAACGAGCTACAACAAGTAGCGGATCGATTGGGTGTATCTAGGCGGAGCTTCCTCAAATTTTGTACCGGTGTGGCAGCTACCTTGGGCCTTACCGGTGGAGCCGCTATACAGATGGCTCACGCGGTTGCAGCTGCAAAGCGACCACCGGTAATCTGGTTGTCAGGCCAGGAATGTACCGGTTGCACTGAATCCCTGCTGCGTTCATCCCACCCGACATTAGAAAATCTGATTCTTGATCTGATCTCTCTGGACTATCACGAAGCCCTGAGTGCCGCTGCCGGTCATCAGGCCGAAGAGGCTCGCCACCACTCCATGAAAGAGAACTGGGGTAAGTACGTGCTGGTTATCGATGGCGCGATTCCCATGAAGGATGGCGGTATCTACTGCAAAATTGCCGGTAAGACCATCATCGAGCACGTAGAGGAGGCTGCAGAAGGGGCAGCGGCGATAATCGCTATCGGATCCTGTGCTTCTTGGGGAGGCGTACCTTCAGCAGGTGTTAACCCTACTGGTTGCGTAGGTGCTCAGGAGTTGTTGAAGGGCAAGACCGTTGTCAACATTCCCGGATGCCCTCCAAATCCCTACAACTTCCTATCCACCGTGTTGCAATTGGTCACTTTTGGCACGCTTCCCGAGTTGGATGCTGAAGGGCGTCCGAAGTTTGCTTATGGCCGTCTGGTACACGAAAACTGCGAACGCCGTCCTCACTTTGACGCTGGTCGTTTTGCCCTGGAATTTGGCGACGAAGGTCACCGCAAAGGCTACTGTCTTTACAAAATCGGCTGCAAGGGTCCAGAGACCTATGCTAACTGCCCAGCCATCGAATTTGGTGATGTAGGTGGCGGTGCCTGGCCGGTAGGTGTGGGTCACCCTTGTTTCGGTTGTACCGAGCAAGGTGTTGGTTTCAACAAGGGTATCCACCAGTTGGCGGATGTTCTGACAGTTACGCCGCCCAATACCTATCCAGATATCGCTGAGCCTGTAGGAAGCGGTGTATCCCCCGGAGCAGCTGCGCTGTTAGGTGCCGTGGGTGGAGCCGTGGTTGGTGCCACTGCAATGGCCGTGAAACAGCTTGGCAAGATCGAGAAAGAAGAAGCGGAAGCTGCTTCTGCGGATCAACAGGATAACGGATAACCGCGGGGGCTCTATGAACAGACGAGACTTTTTGAAGGTCGCCGGTAGCGGAGCGCTGATTGCCAGCAGTAGTGGCACCGCCGAAGCTCGCGGTAACCTGGAGCCGCCTCCCGAGGCGGTGGGTATGCTTTACGATTCGACCTTGTGTATTGGTTGCAAGGCCTGTGTGGTGAAGTGTAAAGATGTTAACGATATGCCTGCGGTAACCGATGAACACAATCCGCAGTGGGATCAGGCCACCGAACTGTCGGCAGATACCCTGAATATCATTAAAGCCTACACGGATGGCTCAGCAGAAACTAAGAACGCTGAGACCGATGGCTTTGCCTTTATCAAGCGCAACTGCATGCACTGTGTGGATGCCGGATGTGTCTCGGTATGCCCGGTGCAGGCAATGAAGAAGGATCCTAAAACCGGTATCGTTAGTCACGACCCTGATGTTTGCATTGGTTGTCGTTACTGCGTTGCTGCCTGTCCTTACAATATTCCCAAGTACGAGTACGACGACGCCTTTGGTCAAATCCAGAAGTGTCAGCTTTGCAACCAGAAGGGTGTGGAGCGTATCGACAATGGTCAGCTGCCTGGTTGCGTAGAAGTTTGTCCTACCGGTGCCAATATCTTCGGTACCCGTGACGAGCTGTTGGCAGAAGCCAAACGCCGAGTTGCGATGAAACCTGGTGAAGAAAATACCTTCCCGTTAGGCACCGTCGGTTCTCCCCATGGCCATGTAGCACCTGCTGCAGATTACCAACCCCATGTGTTCGGAGAACACGAAGGGGGCGGCACTCAAGTGATGGTGGTTTCCGGGGTTCCACATACCGAACTGGGTCTGCCCGATCTGCCTGATCGTTCCTACGCTGCAGTTTCCGAGACGGTTCAACACTCCATCTACAGCAACATGCTGGCACCTGCCGGTTTGCTGGCCGGGCTGCTTTACTTTGCTCGTCGCAATACCCAAGAAGAGGGGCAGGATAAAGATAAGGAGGAGCAGTCATGAGTCATCATCAAGCGACCGGCGGCCGGATTATTACCCTGCCGTTTCTGGTTCTCAGTCTCCTTGCATTGGCTGCAATCTGGATCCTCGGTGAGCGATTCTTTTACGGTTTGGGTGCTGTTACCAATCTTAATGATGGATTTCCTTGGGGAATCTGGGTGGTCTACGACGTAGTAGTCGGCACGGGCCTGGCCTGCGGTGGTTACGTTCTAGCGTTAACTGTTTATATCGCCAATAAAGGGCGTTACCACCCGTTGGTACGTCCGGCGCTGCTCGCCAGTCTATTCGGCTATAGTCTCGGTGGTATCGGTGCGCTGGTTGATATGGGCCGCTACTGGAACTTCTACCAGATGTTCAATCCTGGTCAGCAAAACTACAACTCGGTGATGCTGGAAGTAGGTCTCTGTGTCAGTGCTTACAGTGTGGTACTGATGATCGAGTTTTTGCCAGTTGTTCTGGAGAAATTCAAAGCCGTTAAGTGGCAGCGCAAACTGGAAAAAGTGCTGTTCGTGTTTATCGCCATCGGCGTGTTGCTCCCCAGTATGCACCAGTCCTCCCTGGGATCGTTGTTGATTGCCATGGGACATAAGGTGACGCCTCTGTGGCAATCACTGCACTTGATGCCGTTCCTGGCATTAGTGACTGCCATGCTATTGGGTTTCTCCATCGTGATCTTTGAAGGATCCATGGTGGCAGTGGGACTCCGCCGTCCTTCCGAAAGTCATATTCTGACCGGCCTGACTAAGGGCGTTATCGGTCTGCTGATAGTTTATCTGGTGGTTCGTTTTGGCGATCTGATTATGCGCGGAGCCTTGGGGCATGCGTTTTCCGGTGATCTTCGTGGCAATATGTTCCTGGTGGAAACACTACTGTTTGTGGTGCCACTGGTGATCTTGCTGCAGAAGCAGTGGCGTCAGCGGGGGCCTTACCTGCTGGTAGCTGCGGTCAGCATCATACTGGCTGGAGCGCTCTATCGCTTTAACGCCTTCCTGATTGGTTTCGAACCTGGCGGTGGTTTTGTCTACTTCCCATCGGTCAAGGAGATTCTGGTTTCTGTCGGCATGGTTGCCATCGAGATTGTCGGTTACTTGCTGATTGTTAAGACGTTCCCGGTACTACCCAAAGCACATGGCCACGCAGACAGCGCGCATGCGTAAGCGCGTTGTCCACAGCCAATGACAAGTTGCTGCGGTTGGAGGTTTGACCGCAGCCAAGAATAAAGAGCTGACGCAACTTTATGTTTCTTAGTAAGTGCGTGGCGTAAAGAATTTGGATTAGGAGAATAAAAAGTGGCTAAACGAATTGTTGTTGATCCGGTCACTCGGATTGAAGGTCACCTGCGAGTGGATGTGGAAGTGGAAAACGGTCAGGTCAGCAAAGCCTGGTCTTCCGGTCAGGCGTGGCGCGGTATCGAGAAAATACTTGAAGGCCGTGATCCACTGGATGCCTGGGTATTTACTCAACGTATCTGTGGCGTCTGTACCACGGTTCACGCTATCGCCTCGGTGCGGGCTGTTGAGAATGCGTTGCAGTTGGAGATTCCAACTAACGCCCAATTTATCCGTAACCTGATTGTGGGTGCCCACGCTATCCACGATCACATTGTCCATTTTTATCATCTGTCGGCCCTTGACTGGGTGGATATCACTTCGGCCATTAAAGCCGATCCCAAGAAAGCTGCAGAGCTGGCAGAAAGTCTGTCTACCTGGAAACTGAACGGCGTTCATGAACTGACTGCGGTACAGGAAAAGCTGAAGGGCTTTGTTAACTCAGGTCAGTTGGGTATCTTCGCCAACGGCTACTGGGGCCACGATGCCATGAAGCTGCCCCCAGAGGTCAATCTGATTGCCGCTGCTCACTACCTGCAAGCACTGGAAGTTCAGCGCGATGCCAACCGTCTGGTGACGGTGCTTGGCGGTAAGACACCGCACATTCAGAATCTGGCGGTCGGTGGGGTGACCAACTCCATCAATCTGGACAGCCAAGCGGTGCTCAACATGGAGCGTCTGGTCTATATCAAGGATCTGATCGATAAGCTGGAAGACTTTGTTAAAAATGCTTATCTATTGGATCTGGCGGTGATCGGTGCCCATTACACCGACTGGGCTGGCTACGGCAAAGGCATTACCGATTACCTCTGTGTTCCAGAGATGCCTCTGGATGGCAAAGGTGAGAAATTCAATATGCCGGGTGGTTACATCAGCAACGGTGATCTCAGCACCTTTAAGCCGATCACCGGCTTTAACGATCCCTACTTTATCGAAGGGGTTGCTGAGAGTACTAAGCACTCCTGGTATCACGGTGATATGCCGTTGCATCCCTGGAAAGGTGAGACCGAGCCCAACTACGATGACTTTAATGACGAAGGTCAGTACTCCTGGATTAAGTCGCCTACCTTCCACGGCAAACCTGCCCAGGTTGGACCGCTGGCCAACGTACTCTGTATGGCTGCAGCGGGTCACGAGCCTACTAAGAAGTATCTGGGCGTGTTAACCGATACCCTGAGCTCACTGGTGGGTAGTCCTATAGGTATTGATGCCCTGCATTCTACCCTGGGCCGCCATGCTGCTCGTGCGGTACGTTGCGCGGTGCTGGTGGACGAGCTTAAGGTTCAGTGGCAGATGCTGGTTAACAATATCGGCAAGGGCGACACCGATATCTACAACCGTCCGGTATTTCCGAAAGGAGAGATCCAGGGTGTAGGTATTCATGAAGCGCCTCGGGGTGTGCTGTCTCACTGGGTAGTAATCGACGACGGCAAAATCAAGAATTATCAGGCGGTTGTACCTAGTACCTGGAATGCGGGTCCTCGAAATGCCGAAGATGTGCCAGGGCCTTATGAAGCATCACTGATGGGCAACCCGATTGCTAACCCTGATCGTCCTCTGGAGGTACTGCGTACCGTTCACTCCTTCGACCCTTGTATCGCCTGTGCCATCCACCTGATGGACACTGAACAAAACGAGATCGTTAAGGTGCGGGCGCTTTAAGCGCCCCGTTCTTAGTGAATAGTCGAGAGAAGTGAGGAGGTTGCCATGAGTGTTTTGGTATTAGGCGTAGGCAACATTCTGCTGACCGATGAAGGAATCGGTGTGCGAGTGGTGGAAGCTATCGAGCAACGCTACAAGATTCCTTCGGGAATTGACGTGGTGGATGGTGGTACTGCTGGGATGGAGCTGCTGGAGACGATGTCCCGGCGTGATCACGTAATTATTGTCGATGCCGTGAACACCGGAGCGGTACCAGGAACCGTTGTCGAGCTGCGGGGGGATGAGGTGCCGGCACTGTTTCGTACCCGCATTTCACCCCACCAGCTAGGTATTTCCGATCTGCTGGGTGTTCTGACGGTTACCGGTGAAATGCCCAAGCAGATGTCTCTGTTCGGGGCTGTCCCTTTTAGTCTGGAAACTGGTGTCGATCTGACCGAAGCGATGCAGGAAAGATTGGAAACTATCGTTACTTGCGTAGTAGCAGAGTTGCAGCAACTGGGTTATGACCTGACGCCAATTGAACCGCCCTTAAGCGAGGCGGTTTAACGTGTGTATCGGTGTTCCCTCCAAGGTGGTCGCGCTTAACGATCAAATGGCTACCGTGGAGTGTTTCGGACAATTGCGGGACGTGAGTCTGATTCTCATGTGTGAAGAAGTGAGTTTGGGCGATTACCTGCTGATTCAGGTGGGTGATTTCGCCGTCGAAATAATTGAACCACAACGGGCGGAGGAGGCACTGGCCTTTATCCGCGAAATCGAAGGTCTGCAACCCCCGCAAGAGGAGGCTCAGTAGACCTAAAAAAGTGACAACAAATAGCCGTTAAGAGCTAGGGAGCAGTCCGAGGACGCCGCAGAGCGTCCGGGGTTCCAACAAAGAGGTAATAATGTCGTGACTGATAATAATAATTTCAACACCCCAGTGGCCGGGTTTGAACAGAATCCCAGTGCCGAACTGGAACGGATCTACAATCATATTTACCGGGATTCCATGCAGGAAGTTCCCGTAGTCAACCATGCAATCGAGGTAGAAGCCATCGGCTTCAGCGAGTGGGAAGGCCACTGGCTGGGGGTTATGCTGACGCCTTGGTTTATGAACATTATGGTGATTCCCAAAACAGGATCTCCCTGGCCCCAGCTTGAGATGGGCAAAGGCAAGGAAGTGATGCTGAGCTTTCCTCAGGGAGAATACAAATTCAGCGCCAGAGATGACGAGGGAATTGGCAGCTACTTAAGCTGTTCATTAGCCTCGCCTGTTAATGACTGGAAATCCCATCCAGAAGCCAAACGCACCGTAGAGGATGTGCTTCATCTGATGAAGTCGATTCCTCTGGCGCAAGTAAATGAAGACCAATCAGGAGAGGCGTCCACAGATGCGCCTTGTATGCCCCGTCGTTCATTTATAGGCGCCGCTGTATAACCGACAACGGCTTTCCAGCTGTATTGGAATACACTTTAGATCGGAATATCGGAGGTGCTGTGGTTGTGGTATTGACCAATTCCCGAACGATTTATGTTGCTATCAAGAGTGGCCGGGTTACTGCTGCCTCAGATTTATGGAGGTTAGAACAATGACCGGCATAGAGGGTGCGATTACCGTTTGCCTGAATGGGGCGTCGGTAAGCTCGCCAATTTCGGTCCACTCCAGTCGTCCATTGCAGGCCTGCAAATTGATGGAAGGCCAGACGCCGGAGCAGGCGTTGAGTCGCGTGCCATTGTTGTTTGCACTGTGCGGAAAAGCCCAAGAGTTAGCTGCGCGGCTGGCGATGGACGCTGCTGGAACAGTAATTTCTTCTGATGATTCGAACCGTCGAGCAATGCTATCGGAAGCACTCCATGAATACCTGTGGCGCTTTCTTATCGACCTTCCCAAACTGTTGCAGCAAACACCATCGCTTAAGCTATTTTCAGCATGTCGGCAGATTCTTGGAGAGCTTTCGGAGCAGCCTCAAAAAGAGCAGCTGGATCAACTGCTGGCACTTATTGGAGACCAGGTGCTGGGTACTGACTTAACCCAGTGGCAGGGCATGACGGCTAGTGACCTGGAACGCTGGCTTGATTCCAACGACGGTGAATTGCCACCTATGCTTAAAATCATGGATGGGCTGCTAGGGCGTTCCGGTTATGGCGACGAAGCTGTTGAATTGATGCAGGATAAACAGATCATTCAGATAGCTGATAGTCTGGCACTAGAGTGGCGAAATGGAACGATTCTGGAAAGGCAGGAGTGGTGCCAGCGCCCCCTGGAAACAGGTGCTTTTAGTTACCACCAAAATCATCGGTTGTTGCAAGGGATGAAAGCCACCGGCGTCAATCCGGTAGTGATCAGGATGGTGGCTCGCATTTTGGATTTGATTGAGTTGCTGGATCTGATGCGCGGAAACGATGTTGGAGAAGATCGCTTCGGTTCTTTGCAACTTGCAGAAGCTGAGGGCTTGGGCTGGGTCAAGACCGCCCGCGGGCTATTGATGCATCATGTGATGATGGAAGATGGAAAAGTACGCCAATACCGTATTGCTGCGCCCACCGAATGGAATTTTCATCCAACGGGAGCGCTGTATCGATCATTGCATAACTGGACCAAAATTGAACCGCAACAATTGCCCCTTTGGGTGGATCTGCAGGTGCTGTCATTAGATCCCTGCGTGCAGTATAAGGTAGATATTAATCATGCATGAGATGTCACTGGCGGAAGGGGTAATTCAGGTTCTGGAAGACAATGCCAAAACCCAGGGCTTCAGCCGAGTGGATAAAGTCTGGCTGGAAATCGGTTTGTTGTCCCAAGTAGAAGTGGAGGCTATGCGCTTCTGTTTTGAGGCCGTTTGTCGTGGCACTTTGGCAGAGGGCTGTGAACTGGAAATTATTGAATCAGCAGGACAGGGCTGGTGCCACCAGTGCTGCCAACAATTTGATTACAACGCCCGTTTCGACCCATGCCCGCTGTGTGGTGGTTATCAGGTCGAAGTCGTGGGCGGAAACGAGATGCGTGTTAAAGAGCTGGAAGTCAGCGGCTGAAGCTATTTATAAAATTGCAAGACGCGCCAAATAGATACGAAGTAGGAGAGAGTTATGTGTACAACCTGCGGATGCGCCAGCGGAAATACCTCAGTCGAGGGCAAAGCCATCGATCACGATCACTCCCATGAGCATGAGCATGGGCATCACCATCATTATGATCATCATCATTCCCATGAGCACGGCCACCACCATGAACATGGTCATCAGCATAGTCATGACCACAGTCACCAGCACCTGGCTCCTGAAAAAAACGGCGGTGATCTACATTACGGCAAGGGGCCGGCAGGTTCACATGCTCCGGGTCTGAGCCAGCAGCGAATGGTTCAGATCGAACAGGATATTCTGGGCAAAAACGATGGTTATGCAGAGACCAATCGTCAACAGTTGCAGCAGCAAGATATTTTGGCTCTGAATCTGGTTTCCAGCCCCGGTTCCGGCAAGACAACGTTGTTGACCCGTACCATCGAAGATATCAAAGACCGTGTTCATTGTGGTGTTATCGAGGGCGATCAGCAGACCGCAAATGACGCTGACCGTATCCGCGAAACCGGCGTAAAGGCGGTCCAGATAAACACCGGTAAAGGCTGCCACCTGGACGCTCATATGGTGGGCCACGCGTTAGAACAGTTTGATCTGGAAACCCAGGATGTGCTTTTTATCGAGAACGTCGGCAACCTGGTTTGTCCCGCGGCGTTCGATCTGGGTGAAGCCCATAAAGTTGCGATTCTTTCAGTGACCGAAGGGGAAGATAAACCACTGAAATACCCTGATATGTTCGATGCGGCTGATCTGATGATTCTGAACAAGGTGGATCTATTGCCTTACCTGAACTTCGATGTAGACAAGTGCATTGAATTTGCCAAACGGGTAAATCCAAATATCGAAGTGCTGCAGGTTTCTGCTACCTCAGGTGAAGGCATGGACCAGTGGTATGCGTGGATTGAAGGCAAGCACAAAGGCCAGCTCCAACAAAAACTGGATGCTTTGCAGCAACAGGTCGACAAGCTGAAGTCATCCATAGAAGGGTGTTGATCCGGCGATAGCCGAGATAGTTAACCTCTCGAAGAAAGAGGTGCAGGTACAACAAACTAAAGAGGTCGTGATGATTCACAGTATTAGAGCCAAGGTGTTGTTGGTAGACGACGAAGTTCGTTCGTTAGAAACCATGAGCCGGACGCTGGATGAAGAGTTTCACGTGTTGTGTGCCCAAAATGTTTCCGAGGCTGAACAGCTGCTGGAGGATAATCAGATCCAGGTGATCCTGTGTGATCAGCGGATGCCTGATATGACCGGGGTGGAGTTCCTGGCCAAAGTGCGGGAACGCTGGCCACGGGTTTGGCGCATTATTATTTCCGGTTATACCGACGCCGAAGATATTATCCGCGGTGTAAACGAGAGTGGCATCTACCAGTACATCACCAAGCCCTGGCACCCCGAGCATCTGCTGCAAACTGTACACAATGCAGTGCAACTCTACCGACTTCAGAATGAGAGTGAACTGCTAAACATGGAGATGAAGCTCACCGCTTCCCATGTAAAAAAGCAGCTTATCGATCAACGAGACCAGATCAAGCAACAGTTTCAGACCGAGCAGATCTGCCGCTCACCAAAGAGTTCTTTAAATGCAGTTGTTGCTCAGCTGAATCGAATCGCGCCTTACGATATCTCGGTGCTGATTACTGGTGAGTCTGGGACCGGCAAAGAGTTGTTTGCTCGCGCAATGCACTACAGCAGTGCCCGTGCCGACAAGCCGTTTATCTCCGAAAACTGCGGTGCCATGCATGAGGAGTTACTGTCCAGTGAGCTGTTTGGTCATCGCAAGGGCTCTTTCACCGGTGCCATCAGCGATCACGTCGGGTTATTCGAACAAGCACACGGCGGAACCATTTTTCTGGATGAGATTGGCGAAGTCTCTCCGTCATTTCAAGTTAAATTATTGCGAGTGCTGCAGGAAGGGGAGATCCGCCCCTTGGGCGCGGATCAGAAGCGCCGCGTGGATGTTCGGGTAGTTGCTGCAACTAACCGGGATCTGCTGGAAGAGGTCAAGTCCGGACGTTTCCGACAGGATCTATATTACCGCTTGGCTCAGGTAACACTGGACATCATACCCTTGCGAGATCGCAAAGAAGATATCCCCTTTTTGGCACAGCGGGTGCTGGAACAAGCGGTGAATACCTTTGCCAAACCAGTGGGGGAATTCACTGAAGAGGCGATGGAATGTCTGGTGGGTTACGACTGGCCCGGTAATGTTCGGGAACTGCAGAACGAAGTGCAGCGCATGTTGATATTCCATCAGCAGGGTCCGCTAAGCGCTGATCTGATCTCCCCTCATATTATCCGTGGTTCGGTCAATGATCAGGCAGTGGAGCTGGAGAGCATCGCTGAACTCAAGGGTTCTTTGAAGGACCGGGTGGAGATGCTGGAATCGGTGATTCTGCGTGAAACCCTGATCCGTCATCGTTGGAACAAGAGTCAGGCCGCTGACGAGCTGGGTTTATCCCGGGTCGGCCTACGTAACAAATTGGAACGTTACGGTCTCGACAGAAACCGTCACTAAAGGTTTTAGATCACTATTATGAACGCCTTGGTTGCCCGTCATATCACCGTTACCGGCCAGGTTCAGGGGGTCGGTTTCCGGCCCTTTGTCTATAACCTGGCCAGACGGCTGGAGTTGGTGGGTAGCGTCAGTAATGATGCTCAGGGGGTTCAGATTCGGGTAGTCGGTACCGAGCAGCAGCTGCAGCGCTTTAGCCAGAGTTTGAGAGATGAGCGTCCGGCGATGGCGCTGATCCGGGATATTCAGCAGCGACCTGCCGATGCCAATGAGTTGGAAGCTGACACGGAATTTACCATCACTGCCAGTGGTGGCGGTGAGGTCGAAGTGTCGGTAACCCCAGACGCTACGATCTGTCAGGATTGTCTCAATGAGCTGTTTGATCCTAATGATCGCCGTTACCGGTACCCCTTTATCAACTGCACCAACTGTGGTCCGCGCTATACCCTGATCCGCCAGCTGCCCTACGACCGGGCCAGCACTACCATGAGTACTTTTGAACTCTGCCATCGCTGTGATCAGGAATATCAGAACCCCGAAGATCGACGTTTTCATGCACAACCCAATGCCTGTGAGGAATGCGGTCCTCAGTTGCAATTGCTAGATGCGCAGGGGCAGGCTGTCGAATGTGTCGATCCCTTCAAGACAGTGGCTGATCGTATTAAGCAGGGCGAGATTATCGCCATCAAAGGGATTGGCGGCTTTCACCTGGTTTGTGATGCACAAAATGCTGAGGCTGTTGCTCGACTCAGAGCCCGTAAAAAACGGGACCAGAAACCTTTTGCTTTGATGGCTGCCAATCCAGAATCCCTGAATACTTGGGTGGAGCTAACAGAGGCGGCTCAGGCGCGATTATCCGGTGTGGATGCGCCCATCGTGCTTTGCCAAGCTAAGGATCCGCAGAAATTGCCGGGAATCGCGCCAGGTCTTGGAGCCTACGGGGTAATGCTCCCCCATGCGCCGCTACATTATCTGTTGTTCCACGCTGCGGCGGGCTGTCCTGAAAATCCTGAATGGCTTCAGGTGCCACAACAGTTGTTGCTAGTGATGACCAGCGCTAATCGAAGTGGTGATCCGCTGCTAACCGAGAATCATCAGGCTCTGGAGAAACTGACGGGTATCGCCGATGGATTCTTAGTCCACAACCGAGATATCCATATTCGTTGCGACGATTCGGTGGTAAACGGACTGTTTGATCCACCGACACTGATTCGACGGGGGCGTGGCCTGGCTCCCCAGATTATTGAATTGGATCGCCCCGTCCCTTCGGTATTGGCTGTGGGGGCTTTCTTTAAGAATACGGTCTGCGTCACCAAGGGGGACCGCGCCTACGTTTCCCAGCATATCGGTGACCTGGACAACCCAGGCTGTTGCCGCACCCTGCAGCATACGGTTGAGCATCTGTTGGAATTGTTTGAGGTTCAACCTCAAGCGGTGGTGTCAGATCTTCACCCCGATTTTTTCAGCAGTCAGTTTGCTCGGGACTTTGCTGAACGGCGACAGTTACCAATCTATAGTGTCCAGCATCACCATGCCCATATCGCAGCGGTAATGGCCGAGCATCAGGTGACTGAGCCGTTGCTGGGATTGGCGCTGGATGGCTTGGGAATTGGCGAGGACGGTTTTTTACGGGGCGGGGAATTAATGCGGGTAGACGGAGACGGCTACCAACAGCTAGGTCAATTGCAGTCACTGAGTCTGCCTGGGGGAGATCGCGCAGCCCGGGAGCCTTGGCGAATAGCTGTGGCCATGTTGCATCAGCAGGGGCTGGATAAACAGATTGCTCAACGCTTCGGTGATCAGCCAGGCTTGGCAACGGTTCAACAGATGCTGGACCGGGGGATAAATTGCCCTAGCACAAGCAGCGCCGGTCGCCTGTTTGATGGCGTAGCGGCCTTACTGAATCTGACTCACTACTCCGACTATGAGGCCCAGGCCGCGATGGTGTTGGAGAATGCTGCACGTCGCTATCTTCGCAGTGCCAGTGCCAGGGGTAGTTCGAGATCTGATTCCATAAAGAGTCAGGGTTGGCCACAGGAAACGCTACTGGTATCGGTATCTGCGAGTGGACTGTTGGATCTATCCGGTCTGCTAAGTCGATTGTGTGAACTTGATAGCGATCAGTCTGACTACGGTGCGGCGCTGTTTCATCGACAATTGATCGACGGCCTTTGTCATTGGCTTGAATGGCATGGCCAACAACAGCAATTGAATACTGTGGCATTGGCGGGCGGATGTTTTCTTAATCAACTGCTGAGTGACGGCGTAAGCGAAGTGATCACCGAAAAAAGATATCGAGTTTATCGAGCCAGTCAGCTGCCCTGTAACGACGGCGGAATTAGTCTCGGGCAGGCCTATCTGGGCCAACGTCTATTTGAAAAAGAGTTCCTTTAAATTAGAACAGGAACAAGATCAGGAACAAAGGCTGGGGGTGGATCCGGCAGCCTTAAGTGGTGGTAGGAGTTATGTATGTGTTTAGCGATTCCTGTGCGGGTCGAAGAGATAGTCAGTGACGAAAAAGCGCTGGCCAATATCGGTGGTGTTCGTAAAGAGATCGACGTTACGCTGATTGAAGATCTTGAGGTGGGGGATTACGTGATTTTGCACGTAGGTTATGCCCTCAACAAGATCGATCCGGAAGAAGCGGAAAAGACCCTGCAACTGTTTGCGGAACTGGATGAAGTCTCTAAGCAGCAAGCGTTGGATGCCATTTGTGTATGAAGGTCTCGAGTTTGAGGCATAGGTTGAAGGGATCGTCTGACGGAATCGGTTGAAAGGTGCGGTTATGAAGTATGTAGATGAATATCGGGACGGCAAGCTCGCTAAAGAGATCGCTCAGCAGATCCGCAAAGAAGCAAATCCCAGTCGTGAATACCACCTGATGGAGTTCTGTGGAGGCCATACCCACGCCATCTTCCGCTACGGTATTCCTGACTTGTTGCCAGATAACGTCAAGATGATCCACGGTCCAGGCTGCCCTGTTTGTGTGCTGCCCATCAACCGTTTGGATGCGGCGATTGAATTGGCAGTGACCCACGGAGTCATTCTCTGTTCCTACGGCGATATGTTGAGAGTGCCCGGCTCTCGTCGCCGAAGCTTGCTGAAGGCCAAAGCTGATGGTGCTGATGTGCGGATGGTGTACTCCTGTGCTGATGCTTTAAAGATTGCTCAGGACAATCCAGACCGTGAAGTGGTGTTCTTCGCTATCGGTTTTGAAACTACTACACCGCCCACTGCGTTGGTTATTCGACAGGCGAAAAAACTGGCGGTGAAGAACTTCAGCGTGTTCTGCAACCACGTGCTGACCCCGGCGGCCATCAGCAATATTCTCGAATCCCCGGAAGTGCGTGAACTGGGCGTGTTACCACTGGATGGCTTTATCGGACCTGCCCACGTTAGTACTGTGATTGGCGCCCAGCCCTATTACTATTTTGCTGAGGAGTATCAGAAGCCGGTTGTGATTGCTGGTTTCGAACCGCTGGATGTGCTGCAGGCGATTCGTATGTTGATTCGCCAGCTCAATGAAGGACGGGCCGAGGTGGAGAATGAATTTTCCCGCGCCGTTACCTATCAAGGCAACAACAAAGCCAAGCAGATGGTGGCGGATACCTTCGAGTTGCGTCGGGCTTTTGAATGGCGCGGGCTGGGATTGGTGCCCTACAGTGCGCTGCGGATTAAATCAGAATACGCCGAATGGGATGCTGAAAAGCGCTTTACCATCGATTATAAAAGTGCTCGCGAGAACAAGGCCTGTGAATGTGGCGCCATTCTGCGCGGGGTGAAATCCCCCAAGGATTGCTCTTTGTTTGGTGACCCCTGCACCCCAGAGAATCCATTGGGTTCCTGTATGGTCTCCAGCGAAGGGGCCTGCGCCGCTTACTACAGTTACGGCCGCTATCAGGAACGTTCGATAAAGAACGACGCCGACACAATTGCCACCGATGCCAGCCAATAAGGCAGGATTGGATAACCCAAGAGAATTATCTATGAGTAGCAAACGTTTCAGCCATCGCTTGGATCTTGCAAATGGCAAGGTGGAGATGATCCATGGTAGCGGCGGTAAAGGCATGGCCCAGCTGATCGATGAGCTTTTCCTCAAAGAGTTTACTAACCCTTATCTCGATCAAATGAACGACCAGGCCTGCTTTCAGTTGCCCGCCGGACGAGTGGTGATGGCTACAGATAGCCATGTTATCTCACCGCTGTTCTTCCCCGGCGGCGACATCGGTGCACTGTCAGTACACGGCACGGTCAATGACGTGGCCATGTCCGGTGCCAAACCCTATTACCTGTCGGCAGGATTTATCCTTGAGGAGGGCTTCCCGCTTAAGGATCTTAAAAACATTGTCGAATCGATGGCGGTTGCTGCCAAAGAGGCCGGCGTTGCCATCGTCACCGGTGATACCAAGGTGGTGGAGCGGGGTAAAGGCGACGGTTGCTTTATCAATACTACAGGGATTGGTGTGGTGCCCGATGGGGTGAGCATCTCTGGCGACAGGGTTCAGGCCGGTGACAAGATATTGGTGTCCGGCACTTTGGGCGATCACGGTGTGGCCATAATGTCGCTACGAGAGAACCTCAGCTTTGAAACCACTATCGAATCAGACAGCCAGTCTTTGCATGACCTGGTGGCGGCTATGGTGGAAGTGGTGCCCGAAATCCACTGTTTGCGAGACCCAACACGAGGTGGCTTGTCCGCGACCCTCAACGAGATCGCTCAGCAAGCTAGTGCAGGAATGCAGATCTACGAAGAACAGATCCCCGTTCGTGAACAGGTGAAAGCGGCTTGTGAGTTTTTGGGTTTGGATCCACTCTATGTCGCCAACGAAGGCAAATTGGTGGCTTTTTGTCCTGCCGATAAAGCCGAGCAATTGCTGGCGGTGATGAAGACTCATCCTAAAGGCCAGGATGCTGCCATCATTGGCGAAGTTGTTGAAGATGACCTGGGCTTTGTGCAGATGGAAACTGCCTTCGGTGGTAACCGCATGGTGGATTGGATCAACGGCGAGCAGCTGCCGCGTATTTGCTGATTTTAGATTTGAACGGAAAGATTGATGCGTATTCTATTTCTTACCCATAGTTTTAACTCTCTGACTCAGAGGCTGTTTGTTGAACTGCGCAAACGCGGGCATGAGGTATCCATCGAGTTTGATATCAACGATGCAGTGGCCGAGGAAGCCGTGGATCTGTTTCAGCCGGAACTGATTGTGGCACCGTTCCTTAAACGGGCCATTCCTGAATCGATCTGGAAAAAACACCTATGCATTATTGTTCATCCGGGTATTTCTGGTGATCGAGGCCCATCCTCGGTGGATTGGGCGATCATGCGTAATGAATCGCAGTGGGGAGTGACCTGCCTTCAGGCCGATGCTGAGATGGATGCTGGCGATATTTGGTCCAGCGTAGAGTTTCCTATGCGGAAAGCCAGTAAGAGTAGCCTCTATCGCAATGAGATTACCGAAGCGGCGTTGAAAGGGGTGCTGGAAACCATTGCTAAGGTAGAAAGCGGAAGCGCTCAGCCGCAACCATTAGACTACAGCGACCAAAACGTGAAAGGCCAGTGGCATGATTTGATGACTCAGCAGGATCGCGCTATCGACTGGTCAGCGGATAGCACTGAACAGGTGCTGACAAAAATCCGTGCAGCCGATTCCATGCCGGGTTTGCGTGACAGAATTGGCGATCGCGAGTTCTTTCTCTACAACGGTTTTGAAGAGGGCCAGTTAACTGGTGAGCCGGGACAGCTTTTGGCAACTCGGGATGGTGCTGTCTGTCGTGCCACCGTGGATGGTGCTGTATGGATTACCCATCTTCGCTTAACCGAGCGAAAGGAATTGGAGCCCAACTTTAAACTCCCCGCTGCCATGTTGTTAGCAGATCACTGTGTTGACCTGCCTGATCTACCTTTGAAGCCGCAAGAGCAACCGAATTACAAAACCTGGCAAGAGATCCGCTATAGAGAACAGGGGCAGGTGGGATATCTCTATTTTGATTTCTGCAATGGTGCCATGGATTCAGGACAGTGTTTGCGACTGCGAGATGCTGTTCGAGATGCCAAGAAACGGGATATTCGAGTGTTGGTGTTAATGGGGGGGAGTGAGTTCTGGTCCAACGGTATTCACCTGAATCAGATCGAGGCGGCTGAAAGCCCGGCCGATGAATCCTGGCGTAATATTAATGCTATGGATGACCTCTGTTTGGAGATTATCAATAGTCCCGACCAGTGGGTCGTCGCTGCCATGCAGGGTAATGCCGGTGCCGGTGGAGTCTTCTTTGCATTGACTGCGGATCAGGTAGTGGCCCGCGATACGGTGGTGTTAAACCCCCACTATAAATCCATGGGTAATCTGTTTGGGTCTGAGTACTGGACCTACCTGCTGCCGCGCAGAGTCGGGGAAGAGCACACCAATACTTTGACCCAGAATCGTCTGCCCATTGGTGCAGAAGAGGGGGTTGAGATCGGTCTTCTGGATAGTCTGATTGCTGCAGATAGAACGGACTTTTCTGATCAGGTCAAAGATCTTGCACAGTCGCTATTAGCAGGCGTTAAACTTGATCAACGATTACAGGAGAAGTTGGAGCGCTTGCAAAAGGATGAGCAAATAAAACCGTTGCAACAGTATCGTGATGAAGAGCTGGAACAGATGAAGTTAAACTTCTACGGCTTTGACCCCAGCTACCATGTGGCTCGCTATCACTTTGTTGAGAAACTACCGAAGGCTCGTACCCCTGCATATTTGGCAAAACACCGTTGTATCAATAAAGCCAGTTAGCTGTAAGCGTCCGGGCATCACACCGTGTCAGATTCAGGCGGTTGCCAGTTATGGGGTAGCAACTCACCGATCGCGCTGGCTTTCTGGGTCGGTAATCGAG
>JAPHRD010000134.1 GCA_026196225.1 Motiliproteus sp. | reverse complement strand
TGAAAGCTTGATTCTGAATCTCAGAATATCTCGTAATCTTGGTGCAAGGCGACTTCAAAGTGAGCTATTACGGCTTCACAGTATTTCATTGTCATTGGCATCCATTCATAAAGTTTTAAAAAAGCACCAAGTAAAGCCAGTCAAAAAACTTCGAAAGAAATCGGATTACATTAGATATGAACGCCCGATTCCTGGCGATAGGGTTCAAATGGATACCTGTAAAATTGGTCCTGGCTTATATCAATACACATCCGTTGATGATTGCACCCGCTATAGAGTTTTACGTATCTATAAGCGTCGTACAGCAGCCAATACATTAGATTTTATTGATGCTGTTATCGAAGAGATGCCTTTCCCCATTCAGCGGATACAGACAGACCGTGGTCGTGAATTTTTCGCCGTAAAAGTCCAAGAAAAGCTGATTGATGGACCATGGAATTAAGTTCCGACCTAATAAACCAGGTTCGCCACACCTTAATGGCAAGGTCGAACGTTCGCAGAAAACAGATAAAACAGATAAAACAGAATTTTACGCGACTATTGATACGACCTCAGTTGATATAGATGACTTGCTTGCTGAATGGCAGCACTACTACAACTGGGATCGCCCTCACAGTGCCCACAAAGGCAAAACACCAATGGAACGTTACCTTGAGTTAAGCGAAGAAACACCGCTTTCTGAGGAGGCCTATGCAGAATACCAGCCATCTAAAGAACGTATACAAGAGGCCAACTACAAGTTAGATTTGGAGCTGGCTAGATTGAAACGATCTCTATGAATCACACATATAAAAGTCCTTGGAATCGATTTAGGCAAGTCTTCCTTTCATGTTGTCGTCCGAGACAACAACGATTCCACCACTATCCGAAAGAAATTCACTCGTGCCAAACTGCTTGAGCTGCTGGTCAACATCCAGCCCTGCACTGTCGCATTCGAAGCATGTGGAGGCGCTCATTGGTTAGCTCGCAAGTGCCAATCCTTCGGTCATACGGTCAAGCTCCTTCCACCGCAATACGTAAAACCTTATGTCAAAGGCAATAAGAACGATTTCATTGATGCCGCTGCGATTGTTGAAGCCTCCGGTCGACCAGATATGCGCTTTGTGCCCGTCAAGTCCGAACAGGACCAGGTGCTGGCAGTCTGTCATCGACTGCGTGAAGCCTTTGTTTCAGAACGTACGGCTTGCATGTCGCGCATCGGTACTTTCTTGCTGGAATTTGGCCTATCACTGCCTCGCGGTCATGCCGCCATGAAGCGATTGTTCGGTTGGCTGGGAGAACAAAAGGGTATCGAATTGCCAGCAGGGCTTCTGCAAGAGCTGCATATAGCCTACGAGCACTATCTTTATCTTAATGATCGGATTGCCGAGCAAGAACTGAAGATCAAGCATCAGGTTCAGCAGGATGAACGTTGCCAGTGTCTAAAAACAGTGCCGGGCATCGGCGATATGATTGCCAGTCAGTTGGTGATCGAAGTCGGTAATGGATCACCGTTTCGTCATGGTCGAGACATGTCGGCCTGGATCAGGATGGTACCGAGACAGTACAGTACGGGTGGCAAGCCGAAGCTGCTGGGTATAAGTAAACGTGGAAATAAGCGGCTTCGCTGTCTGTTTATTCACGGGGCGCGAGCAATCATGTCACGATTAAAACCCGGTACAGGGCCATTTCACGATTGGCTGATGCAGCTTCGAGCCAACAAACCCTTTAATGTGGCAGTAGTGGCGCTGGCCAACAAGCTGGCTCGCATTGCATGGGCAGTGTTGAACAGCATGCAGCCGTTTGATGCTAAGAAATTACAACCCGGTTTGCAGTAGTTGTTGGCGATGTTGAAAACGGGTCAACCGCCCGGATCGAGACCCTGGCACAAAAAACAGCCGTCACAGGCTTTCGGCTTTTTGAGGACTATCCGGCGCGGATACTCATTGTGGAGCGGCAGATAAACCTGCCAACGAGACTCCGAATACATTAGCGCAGACCACCCTCATCATCGCAAATAACGATTGCAACAATGAGGGGAACCATACATTTTGTGCCTATTCAGCAGACCCTACTCGCTATTAAAGAGCTCCACTCATTTAGCGATCTCAGCACCTTTTCCCAGAATATTCCCGTGGAGTGGGTTGAGTCCGTGTTACAACTGTCCAGCAAAGCGACCATTCGTCGCCGTCGATTACCTAGCGAACAAGTACTATGGTTGGTAATGGGGATGGCTCTGTTTAGGAATGAGCCGGTTTGTGAAGTGGCTCGGCGTCTAAATATCTGCGCCAAGGGCTTGGAAAATGACGCCTTGCTGGCGCGTAGCGGGCTCTCTGAGGCTTGGCAACGTTTGGGAGCCAGCCCAGTGGAATGGCTGTTTAAGCGAGCGGTCAGCTACCCGGAAAAAGGGAAGCTGAAAACCGTGTTTACCTCACTGCCTGCCAATAAATTCAGTACAGAACAAGTGGCGGAGCTTATCAAGAACGATGGGAAATTGAACTGGGCTTTAGGGACATCAAGTCATCGATGCAGAACAACGCAGTGACGCTACGAAGCAAGAAAGTAGAGCTGATTTACCAAGAACCTTTTTTTTTGGGGGGGGCCTACAACGTGGTGTCTTTTAGGTAGTGCCTGCATAGGAAAACTACTTTGGCTAAATCCTTGGCTGATATGACTGGTTGGGACTACATTCCTGAGTGCTTTGATCCTTTATTTGAGCCGGGTTCGACGGTTTCAAAATACCCTCAGGATTTGATAGAAATTTTCAACCATACTCTGAGTTATAAAGTTTTAGAGGAACGCAAAAGCCCCTGCTTTATTTCTGACCGTAGCCCCGTAGATTTATATAACTTGTGGATGTCAAAAGGGCTTTGGCGTTTTGAAGAAGATACTAAAAAGTTTTACAAAAGCTGTAAGCATTATGCATCCTAATATCAATATTTGATTATTCTTCCCTGGGGATCGATTAGCATGGAGAAAAATTGCGAAAGGGAACAATACAAAAGAGTGATGAATCAATGGGTTCAGCTGCACAATAACTCAAATATAGTAGGCCTCGCAAGGCAATGGTTAGATTTGGATAAGATTGTTGAAATACCTGATGAGATTTCGATAGTGGGCCTGCGTATAGATTTTGTAGGGCGCTTAATAGGGTCTTATCCTATCGAATCTATTTAAGCTGCTGATGGCGTGTGCCAGAGAATGTGAGTAATCTACTTCTCCCATATTCAATGCTTTTCAAATGCAATATGTCGAATCCTTGGTTGAATAGGTTTGCCAAATTCGAACTTAAAAGGCAGTAGAAAACACCATTCGACCTCAGCATAATGTGATCAGCTAAGAAATCGCCAGTTGGAATAGGATGGAGTTAGCACCACAATGAAGCGACTATTGATTGCCGGTTTAGGCGGGATGGGGCGAGAACTCTACGAATACCTGCTGGATGATCAGAAGAAAGGACACCTTGCAGCCGACCTGGAAATTGCGGGAATCGACGACAGCCCTGTGGCATCACTTCATCCTGATGTCCAATCGATCTGTCGTGGCAAGCTGTCCGACTACCAGTTCGACAGCGATGAGTTTGTGCTGTTGGCGATTGGCAACGCCCAGTTACGTCGCACCCTCACCGAGAAGCTAGCGGCCAACGGTGCGAACTTCTTTACCTACGTTCACTCCTCCTGTTTTGTGGCAAAAACGGCTCAAATTGATGAAGGCTGTGTGATCAGCGCCCATTCCATCGTCAACGCTGATGCCCATGTGGGGGCTCATACCCTGGTCAACGCGAAATGTAATGTCGCTCACGATTCACGATTGGGGCGTTATTCGGTGCTGTCACCTTTCTGTGCGGTGAACGGCAATGCGGTGGCGGGGGAGGCGTTGTTTATGGGGACCCATTCAACCCTGTATCCGGGCGTCACCCTGGGTAATGATTGCGCGGTCAGCGCTCACTCTTACGTTAAAGAGGATGTGGGAGATGGCGTGTTGGTATATAGCGCTGGCCGATGCCAGGTCACTAAAGAACGTCGTTAAAAACTATTAGTAAAGCCTGCCTAGATTAACCAAACACCACGGTCTTACGGCCATTCAAAAATACCCGGTGCTCGGCGTGATGCTTTACTGCGCGCGCCAGGGTTAGACACTCCGTATCCTGTCCCTTTTCTACCAGTTGCTCGATGGTAAAGCTGTGATTCACCGACTCGATAATTTGATCGATAATCGGGCCTTCGTCCAGTTCGGGAGTCACGTAGTGAGCGGTAGCACCGACCATTTTAACGCCATACTCGTAGGCTTGATGGTAGGGTTTGGCGCCTTTGAAGCCGGGTAGCAGTGAGTGGTGGATATTGATAACCCGACCCTGCATCAGTTCGCAGAGTTCTTCGGTCAGCACCTGCATATAGCGGGCGAGGATGACCAGTTCGGCACCACTGTCAGAAACGATCTGTAGCAGATTTTGTTCTTGCTGCTGTTTGGTTACGGGGGTGATGGGCAGGTGGTGATAAGGAATCTGGTGCCACTGTGCCAATGGTTCGAGGTCTGGATGGTTGGAGACGATGGCTCGAATCTCGATGGGCAGTTTGCCGGTACGGCTGCGGTAGAGCAGGTCGTTAAGGCAGTGGTCGTATTTGGAGACCATGATCACCACCGGAAGTTGACGGCAGGCATCGTGAATTTCCCACTGCATCTGGAAGGGTTCGACTCGCTCCTGCAGGTCGGCAGTAAAGCCCTCGAAGTCTTCTGTTAAACGGGAGCAGGCGTCAAATTCGATACGCACAAAAAAACGATTGGTATCGCGATCATCAAAACTAGCCATTTCCAGCACATAACAGTTCTGTTGTGCCAGGAATCCGGTGACGGCATCGATGGTGCCCTGTCGGCCGGGGCAGTGGGCGGTAAGAATATAGCGATTGCAGTCGGTCATCGTGCGCCTCCAGATTGAAATAATTTAGTGCTGAAGTTCCTTCAACCAGTGTCGCAGTTGTTCAGCGTACTGTTGTGATAAGAGTAGATCATAGCTGCTGAGAGTGGCCCAAGGGCGCACGCAGATGCTTTGTTCCGGCTCACCGTCGCAATCGCTGCAGGGATGGCTTTCGCCCTGGAGTAGCTGCTGTTTTGCGGCGTCAGAGAGTAATAGCTGAAAGGTCCCATCGGGGATCAGTTCTAAGGCGATCTCGTCTTCAAATGCGCTGTAGAGCGCCTGTTCCAGATCGTTTCCATATCGTGCCGCAGGCAGAGCGAGCCATTCGTTATCGCTGAGCCAGAGGATTGCCAGTTCGTTAAGACGGGTGATGCGTACCGGCGCTAGGGGACGGTCGCTACCACTGATTATGCCCAGAACTTTCAACAACCGTGGGTCGTCAGCTCGATGATGTAACTGCAAATCGCTAACTAGTGGATCTTCCTGAACCTGGACGCGGCCTTGGTGGCTGGCCAAGTTTAGGTAAACAAGGGGTGAGTTTGCCTGTGTTGTTTGCATCAGCCTAGCCTCCTGAGATCTGTTGTCCGCTCGCTTGCATGTCTGCATGGTAGGAGGAGCGAACCATCGGGCCGCTGGCAACATTGTCGAAACCCAGGTCATTACCGATGATTTCCAGTTGCTTAAACTCCTCGGGAGTCACGTAGCGCTCTACTGCCAAGTGGTGGCGGCTCGGTTGCAGGTATTGACCGATGGTGATCATTTCAACACCGTGGGCACGGAGGTCCTTCATGACTTCGGCGATCTCTTCCATGGTTTCGCCCAGGCCCACCATCAGACCGGATTTGGTGACTACCTCGGGATTGCGCTCTTTAAACTGCTTGAGCAGATCTAGAGACCACTGGTAATCAGCTCCGGGACGGCATTGGGAGTAGAGACGGGGTACCGTTTCCATATTGTGGTTGAGAACATCGGGCAATGCCGCGCCAAGATTGTCTAAAGCGGTGTCCATTCGGCCACGAAAATCGGGTACAAGGATTTCTACTCGTACTTCTGGCGAGCGCTTGCGAATCTCTTCGACCACTGAAGCGAAATGGGCAGAACCGCCATCGCGCAGGTCATCACGGTCAACCGAGGTGATGACGGCGTATTTGAGTCCTAGCTGGCGGATAGTGCGCGCCACATCGCGAGGTTCGTCTTCATTTAATGCCATGGGCTTGCTGTGAGCCACGTCGCAGAATGGGCAGCGGCGAGTACAGATAGCACCCATGATCATAAAGGTGGCGGTTTTTTTGCTAAAGCATTCTGCCAGGTTGGGGCAGGAGGCTTGTTCGCAAACGGTGTGCAGGTTTTTTCCCCGCAACTCCGCTTTAACTTTGTTGATATTGCTATTGCTGCGGGGGTCGATGCGGATCCATTCCGGTTTACGCAGACGGGGGCGTTCAGGGTCCGGCTTATGCTTCAAGCGGGACATTTTGGATTCGCCTTTTAATTGCGTTAATTCGATCAGTTCCATAGCGACCTCCGATCAAGTCTGGAAAAAACCGGAGCCAGGGGGCAGCTCCGGTTGGGGCTAAAACCGCAGATTAGCCGCGGTAGTAGCGCTGGGGTACAAAAGGAGTTTTTGCAACGCTCATGGGCAGCTGCTTACCGCGTACCTCAGCGAATACCTCGGTATCCATGGCGGAATAGTCTTTTTCAACGTAGGCCATGGCAACAGGAATACCTGCGGTAGGTCCGAAAGTGCCACTGGTTACCGTACCGATGCTTTCACCCTTAGCGTTAACCAGTGGCGTACCTTCACGGATAGGTGCACGACCCTGACCGATTAGACCAACACGCTTGCGGGAAACCGCTTTGGTTTGAATTTGATCAAGAATGATCTCTGCACCGGGGAAACCGCCCGCACGCTCGCCGTCGCTACGACGGTTTTTGCTGATTGCCCACAGAAGAGAGGCTTCAACGGGGGTGGTGGTTTCGTCGATGTCGTGACCGTACAGACACAGACCTGCTTCCAGACGCAGAGAGTCACGGGCACCGAGGCCGATAAACTCAACTTCTGGCTGTTCTAGCAACAGGCGTGCAATAAACTCTGCCTTTTCTGCGGGGATAGAGATTTCGTAGCCGTCTTCGCCGGTGTAACCAGCGCGGCCAATGATGCAACCAACACCTTCAATGGTGATGGTGCGGGAATCCATAAACAGCATGTCTGCTACTTCAGGTACGATCCGAGCCAAGGCTTCAGCCGCCTTAGGACCCTGCAGTGCTAACAGTGCGCGGTCTTCCAGAACTTCAACTTCAACACCTTCGCCAAGGTTGGAGCTCATGTGGGCGATGTCCTGCTCTTTGCACGCAGCGTTGACAACGACAAACAGGTGGTCTCCCAAGTTGCTGACCATCAGGTCATCCATGATGCCGCCTTTATCGTTGGTGAACAGAGCGTAGCGCTGTTTACCGGCAGGCAGGTCAATAATGTCTACGGGCACTAGTTTTTCCAGTGCGGCGGCCGCATTGGGGCCTTTTACGCGAACCTGACCCATATGGGATACGTCAAAAAGACCGGCAGCTTCACGGGTTTGCTGATGTTCCTTTTTGACACCCAGTGGGTATTGAACCGGCATTTCATAGCCAGCGAAAGGGACCATCTTGCCACCCAGTTCCAGGTGCAGATCATAAAGAGGTGTTTTTGCCAGTTGGCTATTGTTTGCTTCAGCCATGGGTATCTCGAAACTCCATATAAAATCTAGGAAAGTCAGACCTAATGGGTCTGAGATGCCCGGCTCTGTGTCTACAAAGACCGGGCACTTAGTTGTGTTGCGGTGTGCTAGACGCTAAGACTTGCTAGCTGGAGCAGGTGTGATACCCGCTTCTTTCTCGAAGTATTCCTTGGTCAGACGGAATACCACAGGGCTCAGCAGCGCCAGAGCGATCAGAT
>JAPHRD010000100.1 GCA_026196225.1 Motiliproteus sp. | reverse complement strand
CCGAAAAGCTAAGCTGATCCACGGCTGGTCTCGATTGTTGAAATAGTAGTGTGCCATTGTGCCACGGAATCTAACGGGACTTAATCAGACCTTCCCTAAGTTCTTTAGCTAAGTTCTTGCTATAAATTCTTTATACATAACCTTGAGGTATCATAGCTAGCAACGTGATTAATCGGAATCTAATCTGCAATGGAATTCATCCTTATAAGCAGCTGTTTGCTGGGTCAGCAAGTACGCTATGACGGCAAGGATGCAAATTATCCGCATCCCATATTGATGCGCTGGGTAGAACAGCAGCGATTAATTCCGATCTGCCCTGAAATGAGCGGCGGTCTCCCATGCCCTCGCCCACCAGCAGAAATTCAGGGAGGCCAGGGCCTACAGGTACTTGAAGCCAAAAGCCAAGTATTAACGGAGTCCGGAGAAGAGGTTACCCCTCAGTTTCTCAGAGGCGCACAGAATGCGCTAGGTCTCTGCCAACAGCATGATATAAAAATGGCTATTCTCAAGGCGCGCAGCCCTTCCTGTGGCTCCAGCAGTACATATGACGGCAGTTTCACTGGCAAACAAGTGAAAGGCCAAGGCGTCACTGCCGCGCTATTGATGCGCTCCGGCATTAAAGTATTCGATGAGAGTCTTTTAGTAGAAGCTGATGTCTACCTAACGCAGCTAGAGGCTCAGATCAGCAAAGAATAACCCCAAAATAGCCCAGCCGTACCAGACCGGCTCTTGTCCAACCACCGCCGCCTTCGTACAATGAGCCCCCAAAGAACAATCACCCAGAGTTGAATACGATGCGAGCAAGCCAATACCTGATTGCCACCCTTAAGGAAACCCCAGCCGACGCCGAGGTTATCAGCCACCAGTTGATGCTGCGTGCGGGAATGATCCGCAAGCTGGCCTCGGGTCTATACACCTGGCTGCCTATGGGATTGCGCACCCTACGCAAAGTAGAGCGCATTGTTCGCGAAGAGATGGATCGTTCCGGTGCCCAAGAGGTGCTGATGCCGGCTATCCAGCCATCAGAGCTGTGGGAAGAATCCGGTCGCTGGGAACAATACGGCCCGGAACTACTTCGACTTTCCGACCGTCACGATCGCTCATTCTGTGTGGGCCCAACTCACGAAGAAGTAATCACCGATCTGATCCGTAACGAGCTGCAGAGCTACCGCCAGCTGCCTGCCAATTTCTACCAGATCCAAACCAAATTCCGCGACGAGATCCGCCCTCGCTTTGGCGTGATGCGCTCTCGCGAATTTATCATGAAGGACGCCTACTCCTTCCACAGTGATAAGGCATCATTGCAGCAGACATACGATGTAATGCACCAAACCTACACCAATATTTTCACCCGTCTCGGTCTGGATTTCCGCCCCGTACAAGCTGACACCGGTAGCATCGGTGGTAACTGGTCCCATGAGTTCCACGTTCTGGCAGAATCAGGTGAAGACGACATCGCCTTTAGCGATACCAGCGATTACGCTGCCAACGTTGAAAAAGCTGAAGCATTGGCACCCGCCGGTGAGCGGGCAGCCGCCAGTGAAGAGATGCGTTTGGTGGATACACCCAACGCTAAGACCATCAATGATCTGGTTACCCAATTCGACCTTGCTATCGACAAGACCGTTAAGACGCTGATTGTCGCCGCATCCGACGAGATCGACAGCGAATTTGTCGCCCTGCTTGTCCGTGGCGACCACGATCTGAACGAAATCAAAGCTGAAAACCTACCGGAAGTGGCTGCCCCTCTGCGCTTTGCCACTGAAGAAGAGATCCGCAATGTAATCGGTGCTGGTCCAGGCTCACTGGGCCCGGTAAATCTGCCGATCCCATGCATTGTCGATCGTAGCGTAGCCCATTGTGCAGACTTTGGTGCCGGCGCTAATATTGAAGGCAAGCACTATTTCGGTATCAACTGGGAACGTGATGTTACGACACCTCAAATTGCAGATCTGCGTAACGTGATTGCCGGTGATCCCAGCCCTGATGGTCAAGGCAACCTGGAAATCAAGCGCGGCATCGAAGTTGGCCATATCTTCCAGCTGGGCAGCAAGTACAGCGAGGCTATGAGCGCCAGCGTACAGGATGAAAACGGCAATGATGTAATGATGGAAATGGGATGCTACGGCATCGGCGTAACCCGCGTAGTCGCATCGGCCATCGAGCAAAACAACGATGATCGCGGCATTATCTGGCCCGATTCCATTGCGCCGTTCCAAGTAGTGATCGTGTCACTGTTCCCACACAAGTCCGAGAAGGTTCGCGAAGCCAGTGAAAAGCTCTATAACGAACTGCAAGCTGCCGGCATCGATGTGTTGCTTGACGATCGTGAAGCCCGTCCAGGCTCCAAGTTCGCCGATATGGAACTGATCGGTATCCCTCATCGAGTGGTGATCGGAGATCGCGGATTGGATAAAGGAATGTTGGAGTACAAAGGACGCCGTGATGAAGACAAGCAAGATGTCGCAGTTGATCAAGTTCTGGAGCTGCTAAAGAGTAAGCTGTCGGTATAATCGCGTCCATGACAGCCTATAAGAACGGGACTTAGGTCCCGTTTTTTGTATGTGAGGGAAAAGGATCTAAATTGTCACAACGATGAATTATCATAACCAGACTCGGGAACTAAGAGATCAATTACAAGAGCTCAAATAGAGCTCCCATGGAGGAGCGCTATTCAGCCCTGCTAGAGACAAGCTGAATCGAGACTGCCTCGGGCTTGCACCGGAATTCTGATCACAAACTCGGTACCCTCTCCGAGAACAGAATTTACATCAATCGTACCACCGTGCAACTTAATCACACCGTAGGAAAGCGATAACCCCAAGCCAGTACCCTGGCCGATATCCTTGGTGGTAAAGAAGGGATCGAATATTTTTGCCAGATTGTCATCATCGATGCCGTGGCCCGAATCCCTCAATCGCACCTCAGCGACATCCCGCTCTTCCCGGGTAACTATCTGCAATTTCCCTTCGTTTCCGTCCATCGCCTCAAAGGCATTGCTGATGATATTGTAGAGCGCCTGGCCAAATTGCTTTTTCATCAGGGTCGCGGGCGAGAGAAGACCAAAATCATTTTCAATCTCAATACCCTCGCGAAGTTCTGGTGGGAGTTCATCCAGCGTTTTTAGTAGCAGACTGTTGAGATCAACATCCACCATCGTCCCTGTTTCTATACTGGCAAAATCTCTCAGATCACTGACAATCCGACGAATGCGGCCAACCCCTTCATCGGTTTCACTCACTACTGTGGGGATCTCTTCACGCAGGTACTCCAGATCGGCATCTTGCATTAGCTGCTTCAGCTGATTGAGCTGTTCTTCAGTGGCGGTGTGCTGCAAGGTTCGATAGTGGTCTAACAACCTCATCAATTGATCAAAACTGTCGGAAAACATCGCCAGGTTACTTTTGATAAATCCCAACGGATTATTGATCTCGTGAGCCACCCCTGCGGCCAACTGACCGATGGATGCCAGTTTTTCTGCCTGGAATAACTGGTCCCGCGTATCGCTAAGCTGACGAGTGCGCTCTTCAACCCGAATTTCCAGGTTGTGACGGTGATTTTCGTTTTCGATACTTAAATGCAGATTGGTAAAGGCCGTCTCAAAATTTCGGCTGAAGATATTGAGAATATGCCAGAGATTATCATCGAGCGGAGCGACGTCAGCAAAATAGAGCAGTAACACTCGTTCCGACTGACTGCGTCCCAGTAACACCAGATGACCATCGCGATACACGGACTGGTGTTTATTCTGAGCTTCGACGATCAAGCCTCGTAGTTCTGGCGGTAAATGCTGGCTAAGCTCTTCCCCCTGTTTCAATTTCAGGGAATCATCACCGGCTAGGTAACCCAGACTGCCCTCTACTATTTCACCAGCAAAGTAGAAAGAATCCTTTTTGGTGGCATCAAAGGGTAGCAGTTCCAACATCCGTTGCATCAGGCAATCAATAAAATCGCGAATACTGGTCTGTTCGAAGATTTCCGCAGACGCCTGGACGATTTTATCAAGCCGATCATTGCTATCTTCCACTCGACGCAGATCACGGTAAGAACGTAATGAGGTAAGAATCACCGAGAATAACGCTTGGGAGGTCAGTTCTGACTTGGTTTTATAACCATCGATTTCGTAATTGAGGATAACGTCCTTTTCCGGAACGTCGCCGGGCTGACCGGTTCTGAGAATAATGCGGGTGAGATTATTGTTGAGTTCGTGACGAATGTAGTTGGCAACATCGAAGCCGGCGTGATCGTTCTCCATAACGATATCCAGCAGCACAAGAGCTATATCGTCATGCTCCCGAGCAATCTGCTTGGCTTCTTCACCACTTAAGGCACTGATAAATTCAAGAGGCCGATCATCGAGTGTGACCCTTTTTAAGGCCAACTTGGTTACCTGATGGACGCTCTCGTCATCATCGACAATCAGCACCTTCCATTTACCTTGAAGTTCCTCTGTGCCTCCCTGCTCGCTAGAAACCTCTTCGTCTTCGGCAAAAACGAATACATCACTCATGCTTTAGCCTTAATTCAGCAGAATAGTTTCGGAGCCAGCATAAACCCCGTAATTATTATGGTTATTTTGTCGTTATATCTACTATAGTCGCAGAAAATCCAGTGCGTGCAACCTTTTAGTGGTACGCCACTGTCATCGAACTTCAAACTGATCCAGGTCAACGGGAACTTCCCACTCTTCGCTGACAACCTCAGCCACAGTGGCCAGTGGCGGTCCCTGATTCATCCAGGCCTCGACATCATGCACAGCATTGGCATCTCCGACCAATAAAGCCTCAACCCGCCCATCCGGTAGATTTTGAACCCACCCAAATACACCATTTGCTTCCGCCTGCTCTCTAGTAGATTGACGATACCAGACTCCCTGGACTCGTCCAGATACCCAAACATGAAGGGCAATCTTGTTCATTATCAGATCCTCCTATCCATTGGATATTCAATATCCTGGGTTTCGTCCGAACTCCCGCCTTCAATGGCAAATAGGCTGGCCAGATCAATGGCCAAGCGCTGCTGGTGGCACATCGCAGCGGTTTCCAACCGTTTCTGCAAACTCTTTCCCCAATCCCTTTGATCGCTTAACGCTGTTGAAGCGGGAATTTTGAAGGGCATTAAATTGCACAGTTCAGCAAGGCTTAGCAGGTGCAGGTCCCTACATAATAGGTAGCTGTCCGACTCGGTTCGCTTAATCAGTTGCTGCTCTAGAAAATGATTCAGATAACGATCGAATTGTCCCCGACTCAGTTTTTGCAACCCGGCCTGTAACTCTATAACGCTCAGACTGCGACCCTGCTTTTGCGCCAACCACAACTGTTCCAGCATCAATAGCACCCAATCCATCTCCTGATCACAGTCATCAGCCGCTCTGGGATTAAACGTGCCCAATGTATGCACCAGCTCCGCTCCCAGTAGGATGATCAACCAGGAGATATAGATCCAAGCCAGAAACAAAGGGACGGCGGCAAAGGCACCATAAATTAACTCATAGGAGGGAAACTGGGTAACAAACAGGGCAAAACCCTGCTTGGCTAATTCAAAAATCAAAGCCGCACTGAAGCCACCAATAGCTGCGTGTTTAAAAGAGACTCGGCAATTGGGCACTGCCAAATAAATTAGAGTGAATGCCACACCACTACTGAACAAGGGTAGCAGTGACAGTAGTTGGAAACGCTTGCCCAGCAGATCAGCAGCATCACTGATCATCGGTAGCGACGTTAAATAGGAAGTCAGTGCAAAACCCAACCCAACCAATAGTGGCCCAAGGCTCAACACCGCCCAATAGAGCAGAAAACTGGAAACCCCTTTACGGGGACTGCGAACATGCCAGATGCGGTTAAAAGCAGCTTCGATGGTTTTCATCATCATAAAGGCGGTGATCACCAGAAAACCGATACCCACCATGGTCAGCGCCCGCGCCTGGGTGGCGAACTGTGACAAGTAATCTCTGACAGCAACCCCTGAACTGGGAATAAAATGACTAAAAATAAAGGCCTCAAGCTGCTGCCCCATACCCTGAAACGAGGGCACTGACGCCAGTACGGAATAGGTCACAGTCATCAGCGGCACCACGGCAAAAAGGGTGGTATAGGTCAATGCTGCGGCACTTAAGGTGCCACGATTATCCTTAAAGCCCTGTACCAATTCCTTCAAGAACCGCAATGCCAATGCTGTCCAAGCAGCATCCTGTGGTTGCGATTGTTGTTCAGAGGCTGAATCCATAGTGTTGCCCAATCCCCGTGGGATCTCCTTAAGTTAGAATTATCATCTTGCTTCGATGCAGCTTAAGTTTAGAATAACGACCTTAAAATCATAATAAATACTTATTCGATGGAGACGCCAGAGCTCCAGCGTATTCATTCACAGTTCTATGAGTTGCAATTCCATGAGTGATATAACCCTTTACCACAACCCTCGGTGTTCAAAATCTCGCGAAACCCTGAAGCTGTTGCAGGAAAACCAGGTTGAACCCAGCATCCGCCTGTATCTGGAAGATGTACCCAGTGCCGACGAGATCAAAACGGTTCTTAGTCAGCTCGGTATCAGCGCCCGTCAACTGTTGCGCACCGGCGAAGCTTCCTACAAAGAGAACAATCTGAAGGATACCAGCCTCAGCGATGACCAATTGGTAGCCGCCATGGTTGAATTTCCCAAGCTGATTCAACGTCCCATCGCCATCCGAGGTGATCGCGCCATCATTGGCCGCCCTCCAGAAGGGGTACTGGATCTGATCTGATGCCTGCCGACAGCTACATACTGGTACTCTACTACAGCCGCCATGGTGCCACCGAGAAAATGGCTCAGCGCATGGCACGAGGCGTCGAAGAGATTAAGGGGATGGAGGCGCGCATTCGCACCGTCCCTGAAGTCTCTACGGTTACAGAATCCAGCGCCAACGGAATTCCCGACTCCGGTGCACTGTACTGCAGTGAACAGGACCTGGCCAACTGTGCCGGACTGCTGCTAGGCTCGCCGACCCGTTTCGGTAATATGGCCTCGCCATTGAAGTACTTTATCGATAGCACCAGCGCACTTTGGTTAAGCGGAGCCCTCTCCGGCAAGCCGGCCGGCGTTTTTAGCTCCAGTTCCAGCCTCCATGGCGGTCAGGAATCGACCCTGCTCAGCATGATGTTGCCGCTCTATCACCACGGCATGTTGGTTGCCGGGATTCCCTACTCTGAGTCCGGACTGCTCAATACGACTGCCGGCGGCACACCCTACGGCGCTACCCATGTTGCAGGCAGCGACAACCGCAATCCGTTGACCGAAATTGAGCTCCAGCTCTGCCAGGCCCAGGGTAAACGCATTGCCGAGATTGCCTACAAGCTCAGCAACTAGCGGCCATTATCTGATTGGAATATCTATGAAAACTTTATCATCCGAGAACCTCAGTCCGGCGGACGCCCAAAGCCTTGCCGACAAGGCCCGCCTTATGCGTCAGGTCACCCGCCTGTTTCTGGTAGCACTGATCGCATTTCTGAGTTTGTGGACACTCTGGATCGCCCCACCACCCACTGCTAATCCCATCACCATCTGGCTTATCCAGACGGTTCCTTTGGCACTGTTTATCCCTGGCATTTTTACTGGCAATCCACGGGTCCATATATGGCTCTGCTTTATGATCCTGGTCTATTTTTGCGGTGGCGTGATCTACGCCATGTCTCCCATTAATGGCTGGCTGGGACTCTGTCAGGCGCTGTTAACGGCAGGATTATTTGCGGCAGCCATGATGTATGTACGCTGGAATGGCAAAGCGATAAAAGCAGGATGGCGGCCGGGCTAAGGATCATTCGCCACAGATATCAATATCTACCCCCTACCAAGGTGCTCCTGTGTGACGATAAATATTGCGCTAATCTTACTCAATATTCGGCCGTGGTATTCCCCGCGTAAATGGGGCGAGGAGAGATTTTTCTGAAAATCACTGAAGATTTTAAGAATTCTCCATTGGCCAGAAAGACTGTGCTGATGATGAGTATTCGCCTGTCTTTAGTCATCACCCTGTCCGCCCTGGTCAGCTATTTTCACATCTTTGGAATCCTCAACGAACAGGTACGGGACAGCCTGCAAAAATATATTGCCGAACGTGGCGAAAAAGAGAGTGCCATTTTTCTCCATGCCGAGCGGAATCATCAGAAGTTCAAGGAAGAATTTCTAGCCCAGTGGCCCGAACGGCAGAACAGTGCCCCTCCTCCTCGTTTCGAGGATGTTTTCGTCAACCACGAATCAGGCGGTAAGCGACTGCATCTTGATGCATTCAACGGCACGCTTCGATCAGACGGTACCCAAAGTCAGCATATCACCGGCTATATCGGCAGCAACGCTCCGCAAAATCCCCGCTTCTACAATAAATTACTGCTCTCTTACGATCTGATCGACCGCTACGCTGCAGCCTGGACCATGGACTACGCCAATCTCTATGTTTCCATGCCAGAAAATGTCAATTTGGTTTACTGGCCCGGTGTTGCCTGGGGCAACCAAGCTCAAAGCGATCTCGATGTGACGGTCGAAGAGTGGGTTTACGTAGCCAATCAAGAAAACAACCCAGATCGTAGCCCCGCCTGGACCGGCCTCTATTTCGACGCCACCGCAGATGAATGGATGGTTTCGCTGGCAACACCGGTGGACCATGACGATGAGCATCTCATCAACATCGGCCATGACATTCTGCTCAACACCCTGTTCGAACGGGTTTTCAACGATAAGCTGGCAGGTACCTACAATTTTATCTTTCGGGAAGACGGACGTATCGTTGCCCATCCTGGATTAGTCGAGAAACTGCAACAACATAAAGGGGTGTTAAACGTCGAAGATGCTGGCAATCCGAGCCTGCTTAACACCATCAAGTTGATCACCACACGGCAGCCTTCAGATACGGGTGAAATTTCTATCATCGATGATGTGAAGTCAGACGCTCTGCTGGCGGTGACACGTATCGACGGCCCAGACTGGTTTTTTGTTACCTACTATCCGAAATCCCTGCTGACCTCTACTGCCCTGCAAACCGCTTACATCATCTCCATCATCGGCGTGGTATCACTGTTTATCGAGCTGATCATGCTGTTCTTTATCCTCAAAGGACAGGTTCTGGAACCGATCGGAATATTCCATCGATTTTCCCGCGATATGGGCCGAGGGCGTTTTGAGTCCATCGACGAACTCAAGTACAGCAGTGCCAACCAACGGCAGGATGAGATTGGCGACCTGGCACAAACCATGGTGGATATGGCGACCACCGTCAAAGGCCAGGAGATTCAGTTAATCGAACAGGTAGCTGAAAAAACTCAAGAGTTGCGCCAGAGTAATCAGTCTCTTGAGGATGAATCCAAATCTCGCAAGGAGATGCTGGCTCTACTGCAAACCATTGCAACTGATGTTTCGGGCTTACAAGGCGACGACTATTTCTCCACCTTAGGGAAATTTCTTGCCGATTCGCTGAATGCTGATTTTGTCATCATCTGTCGACTGTCGGACGATGGTATTCAATTGCAAACATTAACCGCCATTTTACATAACGAATTGATCCCCAATATCTCCTATCCTGTGGCAAATACGCCCTGTGAGGTAGTGATCAACAAGGGTCCTCAAATCTACAACGGTAATGTCCAAGAGAGATTCCCAGAAGATCACGACCTGGTAGATTTCAATGTCCACTCCTATATCGGAACCCCCATGCGGGATAGCAGTGGTAAAGCGATCGGCCACCTGGCAGTGATGAAAAACCGACTATTTGATGAAAGCGATAAGGCTCGCCTGGTAATAGATTCGGTTTCAAATCGCGCTTCTAATGAGCTACTGAGACACGTCAACGAGGAAATCATTACCCGCCAGGCCAGTACCGACGCCCTTACCGGACTTGCCAATCGCACGCTATTTTTGGACCGCTTGTCTCAATCAATACTCCGCGCCAATCGTAACAACAACCACCTGGCGCTAATCTTTATTGATTTCGACAATTTTAAGTTGGTTAACGACCAGTTAGGGCACAGTTGTGGTGACCAACTGTTACAAGTTTTTGCCGATCGCCTCAACAGCTGTGTGCGCAAAGAAGACACCGTCGCCCGTTTCGGTGGTGATGAATTTATTATCCTGCTGAACGATTCCAAGGGCGTTTATGGGCCGGAAAACGTTTCCCGAAATATTCAGCGGGAGATTGGCAAGCAAGTCCAGCTGGATGAAATCTCCTTAACGCTCTCTTGTAGCATGGGCGTCTCGGTCTATCCCGACGATGGCAGCAGCATCGATGAATTGATTAATCACGCTGATACGGCCATGTACAGGGCCAAGGAACTGGGTCGCAATAATGTACAGTTTTTTACCCCTTCCATGAACCGAGAGGTAGAATTGCGCCGGGCCATTGAGCACGACCTGCGACAGGCCATTAGCCGAAATGAATTCCAGCTCCACTACCAGCCCATCTACTGCCTGAAAAATCGAGTCGTACGTAAACTGGAAGCCCTTGTACGCTGGAATCACCCGGAGAAAGGATTGGTAAGCCCGGATCAGTTTATACCTGTTGCCGAACAGTCCGGCCAGATCGTGGCGATTGGAGACTTTGTGCTGCGACAGAGCTGTAACGATTTCGAGCAGCTCAGGGCAGAGTTCAAAGATCTGGAATCGATCTCTATCAACTGCTCCCCCCGCCAATTTCAGAATCGCAGTTTCGCCGATGACCTGCAGAGTGCTGTATCGGAACAGGGACTATCTAGCACCAATATCGAACTGGAGATCACAGAGAATCTGTTTATCGACCGCGAAGACCAGACCATTATCGAGACCCTCAACGATATCTGCAGCAAAGGTTTTCAGATCTCGTTGGATGATTTTGGAACCGGCTACTCTTCGCTGGTTTATCTCAAGCAACTTCCCCTTCACTGCCTGAAAATCGATCGCGAATTTATCGCTGATATCGTCAACGACCCAACCAGTCTGACCCTGGTTAAAAGCATTGTGGATATCGCCCACAACTTTAAGTTCAAAGTGGTGGCAGAGGGTGTCGAAAGCGAAGAGCAAGGTGCCATCCTAAACGATATGGGCTGCAACTTTGGCCAGGGATTTTACTATCACCGCCCACAACCTCTCTCTGAATTGGTAGAAGCACCGGAACAGATCGCTGAAAAGAAGATCAGCTAGAACGCGAGTGACCGGTCTTCGGATAGCAGATCAAATTGTGAAACACCGCCGGTTCGTCATGAAGGTTACGATACCCGTGATGACTGTCCCCGGCAAAACGAACCGCCGATCCGACCTTAAGTGGTTGCCACTTGCCCTCTACCAATAGCTCCATCTCCCCACTGACCACCACCACATGCTCTACCACCCCGGGCTCATGAGGATCGGATTCTCGCTGGTATCCGGGCAACAGAGTCAACTCGAAAAACTCAAATCCAAACTGCGGCTCAAAGGGGAAAAGTGAAGCAACCAGCATGTTGTCCTGGGTAGGCTGGGTGCGTACCTCGTCTGATGACCGATAGACGGTCTGCTGGCCGCTGACAAAATCGGGTTCTGTCAGCGACGACATCGAAACATGGAAGCCTCTGGCGATTTTCCATAGCGTAGCCAGAGTAGGGCTCGATTCCTCACGCTCAATCTGCCCCAACATCGCCTTACTCACTCCAGTTTCAATGGCGGTTCGGTCTAAGCTCCAGCCTCGCTCTGACCGGAGTTTTTTCAACGAAAGCGCCAACTGTTTTTTAAGCTGCTCCACAAACCTGCCTCAACCGACCCAAATAAAGTACTAAACCACCGAACAATTCGCACATCCACGAATTCATTACACGCTGGACGTTATAACGCACAAACGCTAAACTTGTCCACTGCGTGCGCAATAACGCACAAGCCTCGGAGTTCCTATGTTTTCAGAGTTTTTCAGCCTCTCCCGTCTATCTGCTGGATTAGTCGCGGTCATGGTGGGATACACCAGCTCTGCTGTCATCATCTTCCAAGCAGCTTCAGCCGCCGGTGCAGACAGCTGTCAGATCAACTCCTGGCTTTGGGCTCTAGGCATAGGAATGGCGGTAACCAGCATCGGTCTATCTGTTCGTTATCGAAGTCCCATCCTTACGGCCTGGTCTACACCGGGCGCGGCGTTGTTGGTGACAGGATTATCAGGGGTAACCATCAACGAAGCCATTGGTGCTTTTCTGTTCTGCTCGCTGCTGATCGCCCTCTGCGGATTCTGCGGTATCTTTGAACGCCTGATGCATCATATCCCCAACACTCTGGCAGCCGCTATGCTCGCCGGGATTTTGGTCCCTTTTGGTCTGGATCTGTTTCTCGCCCTAAAAACCCAATCACTGCTGGTTGGGACAATGTTAGTAACTTATCTACTTACCCGAAAAATATCGCCACGGTATGTAATTCTACTGTCACTGGGTGCTGGACTTGTTATCGCCTCGATGAATGGTCTGGTAAACACCTCAGAATTGAGCTGGCAATTGGCGTCACCACAATGGATGGCTCCAAGCTTCAACCCTTCGGTGCTTGTTGGCGTGGGTATCCCGCTATTTATTGTAACCATGGCATCGCAGAACATGCCTGGTATCGCTATCCTTCACGCCCATGGATATCACAAGGTACCCACTTCACCACTGATCGGCTGGACGGGTGCAACGGGCCTGTTACTGGCACCCTTTGGCGGCTTCGCATTTAATCTGGCAGCCATCACCGCTGCGATCTGTATGGGCAAGGAAGCCGATCCCAATCCCGACAAACGTTATTTCGCATCAGTCTGGGCGGGAATTTTTTACTTAATTACCGGTTTATTCGGCGCCACAGTAGCGGCAGCATTCTCTGCCTTACCGATAGAGTTGGTGGCGGCAATTGCCGGATTGGCGCTGCTGGGAACAATATCCAATAGCATTGCCACAGCAGTTTCGGATGAGACTGGACGAGAAGCGGCGATCATCACTTTTTTGATCACCGCGTCGGGTATTTCACTATTTGGAATTGGTAGCGCGTTCTGGGGGCTGATGGCGGGGTTGCTGGTTAACCTGTCTAAACCAACAAATTCATAGATCAGAGGCAATTACACTCGCTTAGATATCTTCATCAACCAGTTCGGTGACGATAGACGTACCGCAACGCTTACACTTGCCTTCCACATAACGGTTGCCATCAAGGATGTATTCTTCTGGATCAGTCATTCCCAGATCGGCTTCCATACACTCATTGCACCACGTCTGGCTGAGAAAAGCGTCCTGTTCCTCTTGGGGGCGACTGAAAAAATCCTGCTGTTCTTTACTCAAGGTCTATCTCCTGAAGATCCGGGCTACCAGCCAAGAATCTCTTTAACAAATGGAATGGTGATTTTACGTTTAGCGGTTAACGAAGCCTGATCTAGCTGCTCCAAAATAGCGTAAAGCTTGCCCATCTGACGAGGGCTACGATGAAGGATAAACTGCGTTACTTCTTCGCCCAGGCGGATGCCACGATTCTGAGCCCGCAGGGTTAATGCCTCGGCCATCTCCTGATCATCCAATGGCTGAATCTGGAAGGTTAGGCCCCAGCTAAGGCGGGAACTGAGATCAGGCAACAGCACGGGGAGCTGCTTGGGTGGCTGGTTCGACGCTATCAGCAAACGGTGGCCATTGTCTCGAACCTGATTATAAAGATGAAACAGTCCCTCTTCCCAATCCTGATTGCCAGCAATGGCTTCAAACTGGTCGAGGCAGATTAACGGATAGTCCGCCAATCCCTGTAACAGTTCTGGACCGTAGCTAACCACTTCTGCCAAAGGAAGGTAAAAACTTTGATCACTGAGAGTCTGGCAAGCCGCCTGCAATAGATGAGTACAACCGGCACCTTCACTTCCCCAGAGATAGATAAAGCGCTCTTCATCTACCCCATCAAGAACCACCAGCCGTTCTACTGACTGTTTGGCCTGCAGGTTTTGGCCCGGGTAATAGTTGCCAAAGGTGGCATCGTCCCGCAGGCCAATGCCGAGGGAAAGCTGATTAGAAATTTCTGCAATCATTAACTGTTGGAGTTTTCGCTGTTTAGGGCGTCATCACCCTGATTTACTGCGGGTTTTTCAACCACCGCATGGTATAGGTCGCTGGTCTTGTAATCTTCATGGAGGTGACGAAGCGCTACCATGATGACCGCCGCAACCGGCAGGGCCAGCAAGATTCCGGTAAAGCCGAACAACTGGCCACCGGCCATAATGGCAAAGATTACCGCTACTGGGTGTAGGCCGATCTTGTCCCCCACCAGCAAGGGTGTAAGGACCATACCTTCCAGCATCTGGCCGATGCCAAACACCACCGCCACCAGCACCATGTATAAAGCATCGTGAAACTGCATAAACGCCGCAATCTCAGCGGCAATAATGCCAACGATGAAACCCATGTACGGGACGATACTGGCAAGCCCTGCCAGCATTCCCAACAGCAGCGCCAGATCAACGCCAACAATCGCTAATCCGACCGAGTAAACGATTCCCAGCGCCAACATCACCAGGAATTGCCCCTTGATAAAGGCACCCAGTACTTCATCGCACTCCATGGCCCAACGGCTGATACGAGGTTCTATACTGCGTGGCAACAGGCCGTTTATCTTGGCCACCATCACATCCCAATCCCGTAGCAGGTAAAAAGTAACCACGGGAATCAAGACCAGGTTTGCGATCCAGCCAGCCAGTACCAGACCAGAATGAGATGCTTTGGACAGGATCTGTGCGATCATGTCGCCGCCCTGCTTCCAGTTGGACTGCAGTACTTCGCGCACTTCTTTCAGATCAAACGCGGTGGGATCTAGGCCGATGGTTGCCTGTAACCAGGGAACGATTACGGTATCCAGTTGCTCGATCAACTGCGGGATCTTCTGGCTCAGGGCATCCAGTTGACGTCCCAGCATCGGCAGCAGCAATAGTAGAAATACCACCATTAGCAAGAAGAACACACCAAATACAGCAACTACCGAATTGGTTCGGGAGAGCCCATGGACCTCCAGTCGGTCAACTACCGGATCCCACAGATAGGCTAAGAGCATGGAACAGAGGAAAGGAAATAGAATCGGTTCCAGCAGGTACACCAGCACCAGCAGTATCATCGATACGCATAACACAAACCAACGCTGTGAATCGGTCATGATTTACTCCTGCCAGCGATAGCGCAACACGGAATCATCGGTCGCGCCGAAATCCACGTCTGGTCTAAAACGTTGATTCAAAGTAATAGAGTTCTGAATCTGCTTGGCCGAGCCATCAACCAACAATCGTAATACCAGCTGATCCTGCTGCAGTGATTGCAGCATCACAGCAGAAACCGCCGGTAACTCTTTCAAATAATTACTGATCTGAAAATAATCATCCAGACCTTTGACGCCAGATACCTGTACTCTCAGACCACCTTCATCAAAGCCATGAGAGGGTTTAACGTAATCAGCAAACAAACGATCTGCGGCGGTCTCTACCGCTAGCGCCAACTGCTGTTCAAGAGCATCACCACTACCATCAAAACCCATCACTTCCTGAGGCCAGATCAATTGCCACTGACTCTTCCAGGCACCGCTATGATCGCGATAAAGCCGCCCCACCATAATGGCATCCGACTGATAGCGGGCTGACGCTTTGCGAATGCTGTCGGCGAAAAAGCCCCAGGCATCGCTGACCGGTAAAGCCTGTTCATCCTGCAGATCCATCAGCGGTCTGAAGATAGGTAATCCACGCAGTTCAGCACGATCCAGCATGGTGGCAAATATTGGATCCTCATCGCGACCGAGATATTCACGGACGCCGCCACTTTCCTCAACCAGCCACAACAATACTCCGGGGCGACTGCTGCCCAAGGGACGTAATCCCGCATCGGTGAGCAGCTGTTCTATTAAGGGTTGGCTGAAGTCGATACTCAGTTGCTGCGCCAGCACTTCCCGACCGTCTTCGGTCTGCATGGGAATGGTCGTAGACTGGTAGCTGAACTGTGAAATATATGCATCAGGAGCATCCAGCGCCGCTTTAATAAGAGGATTGGATACCACATCCTTGCGACCGCTGACCTTTACAATTACCTGCGCCATCCCTTTGGCCACCAGGGATGGATCAGCCTTCACGGACTGCTCAGCGACCAACAGTCTAGCGGTATACAGGTTAGCAACTTTAGCTGCCTGGCTTTGTGTAACTGTTAAAAAGCTCAACAGCAACAGCGTGATCAGGGTATTGACCCGGTTTAGCCTCATTCCGATGATCATCCATATCTGCTTCCCAAGGCCCCCCTGTGGGAAACCTAAGGAATTGAAAAACGGTTTATCTGTTACAAAATACTGGACAGCCATCATACATGCTCCAGTCCATACATTCATCGCCAATTTACAAATCCAAGGAGTCCAAGTGCTCAAAAAAACAGCCATTAACTTTGTCATGGATACGTGGCCTGCGGCACGACAAACTGATAGAATTCCCGCCTTAATTTCGTATCTGTCGTCGAGAACCCAAGACTATGACTACCCCTTCAGATTCCACGTCTATCAGCTACAAGGATGCCGGTGTAGATATTGATGCAGGCAACGCCCTGGTTGAGCGCATTAAAGGTGTTGCCAAGCGCACCCGTCGTCCCGAAGTGATGGCTGGATTGGGCGGATTTGGCGCCCTCTGTGAACTGCCGACTGGTTACAAAAAACCGGTATTGGTATCCGGCACCGATGGCGTTGGCACCAAGCTACGTCTAGCCATGGATCTGAACAAGCATGACAAGATCGGTATCGATCTGGTTGCTATGTGTGTCAATGACCTGGTGGTTGCAGGTGCCGAGCCACTGTTCTTCCTCGACTACTACGCTACCGGCAAACTGAATGTTGACGTGGCTGCAGACGTTGTCACCGGCATCGGTGAAGGCTGTGAGCTATCTGGCTGCGCGCTGGTTGGCGGTGAAACGGCCGAAATGCCCGGCATGTACGAAGGCGAAGACTATGATCTGGCTGGCTTCTGTGTCGGCGTAGTTGAGAAAGACGAGATCATCGACGGCTCCAAAGTCAATGTTGGCGACGTCCTGCTGGGACTTCCCTCTT
>JAPHRD010000082.1 GCA_026196225.1 Motiliproteus sp. | reverse complement strand
TGATTTAGAGACCTGTGTCGACAAACCACGCCTAACCGATTACGGTATCTCCAACCGAGATCTGCACCATGAGCTTCAATCTCAGATCAGCGCTATCCATCAGGCTTATTTGCAATTGGATGTAGCGACTATGCGAGACCATTCCCACCAATTGATGGGGCTTGCCGGTTTATTGGATCTAGTAGAACTGGAAGCAGCCACAGAAGCTTTCAACCTCGCCGTAAAACATACCTCTTGGAAAGAGATCTGGAGCTATCTGTGGCGTTTACAGCGGGTCATTGCGGCAGTGGATCTATAAAGATCAACAGATCCAAGCTTAAAGCTCACGGGCTTTCAGATAAGCCAGCTCCGATAGGCTCTGCCACTCCCCAACCTGAGAACGAAATTTACTGAAGGATTTATACACCTTGGTGCTCAACGGATCTTTAGCTACTTCCTCCCGAACAACCTCATCCGACAGCTGCTTCAAACGCAATAACACCTCGTCAGGGAATTTGCGTAACTCCACCTGGTGATCATTGACCAACTGTTGCAAAGCGGCATTGTTTTTAGCCACGAAGCCCGCCAGCATATCCTGGTTGGCAACCCGGCAGGCAGCTCGAACTACCGCCTGAAGATCTTCCGGAAGGGCTTCAAAAGCCGCTTTGTTGATAAAAGTTTCCATGGTAGTTCCAGGCTCATGCCAGCCGGGATAGTAGTAATACTTGGCTACCTTATGGAGGCCAAAGGCGAGGTCATTGTAGGGGCCAACCCATTCAGAGGCATCGATAGCTCCAGATTGCAGTGAGGGGAAAATCTCCCCGCCGGGTAACAGTACCGGTGTACCACCAGCGCGCCTCAGCACCTCACCACCGAGACCGGGAATGCGCATCTTCAAACCCTGAAGATCCTCAATACTGTTGATCTCCTTATTGAACCAGCCTCCCATCTGCACCCCGGTGTTGCCGGCCGCCATGGGGATTAATCCATGGGGTTCGTAGACCTCCCGCCACAACTCCATACCACCACCATGGTATAGCCAGGCGTTCATCTCCTGTGCGGTCAATCCAAAAGGAACAGCAGAAAAAAACTGAGCAGCAGGAACCTGCTCTTTCCAGTAATAGGAGGCACCGTGTCCCATCTGGGCAGTCCCACCCGCCACTGCGTCAAAAATCTCCAGCGCCCCTACCAGCTCCTTGGCACCGTAGACTTTGACCTTTATTCGGCCACCACTCATCTCACCGATCAGCTGTGCCAAATAGTTAGCTCCGGTTCCGAGCCCCGGAAAATTCTTTGGCCAAGTGGTTACCATCTTCCAGTCGATCGTCACAGGCTTTTTGGGTTTGTTGCTAGCCAACATCTCATTGTCGCCACAGGCAACCAAACCACCGGCGGCCAAAGCGCCTAAACCCAGTGCCTTGACTAATTCACGACGTTCCACGGCGTCTCTCCTCAGACTTCTTATTATGGGTCCAAACTAGCATGATCAACTACCGCCTTCAATCGCGAGAAAACACCCAAATACCCCCAAAATGCGAATGAAACTGGTAACTTAATGAACGATTGAGTATTATTTTGCACTGCAACACAAAGGTAAATAAGGGTAGTTTTAACGCGCCGTTTTAAATATCCTTAGATTTTTCGACATTATTCACCTAATTGCGCCGGGAAAGTCCACCTTGAACAGTTCTAATCTTCTTAAAAACATCGCCGAAGCACGCTCTTCACTGCGAAAGTCTGAGCAGAAGGTTGCTGATTATGTGTTGGCCCAACCCAAAGACATTATCCACATGCGGATCGTGGATCTGGCTTCAGAAGCCCAAGTCAGCGAACCAACCGTAGTGCGTTTCTGCCGCGCTTTGAATTATGATGGCTTTCAGGATTTTAAACTTACCCTGGCACAAGTACTGGCGACTAATCCCAATTTCGAGCCTTTCTCCCTCAATAAGCAAGACACAGTTACCGATTTCAAGCAGAAAATTTTCGATTCAACTGTCGGCAACCTGATGAATATCAAAGAGGATCTGGACGAACAGACCCTTGAAAATGCAATTGAGGCATTGGCACAGGCAAAACGAATTGAATTCTACGGCTTCGGCGCCTCTGCTGCGGTTTGCACCGACGCTCAGCATAAGTTCTACCGCCTCAAAGTAACAGCCGTCGCCTATTCCGATCCCCACCTACAATCGATCTGTGCTGTAAGTCTTTCGGAAGGAGACGTTGTTGTGGCTATCTCCCAAACCGGTCGCACCAAGGATCTACTCCACTCCGTCAAACTGGCCAGAGATAACGGTGCTACTGTGATCTCGCTCTGCCCCAGCAATACGCCGCTGGCAGAACTGGCCAACATCCCCATTCATATCGATCTGGAAGAGGATAAAGACCTCAGTGCCCTGATGTCCTCACGGGTTGTACATCTAGTCGTTATCGATGTCCTGGCCGTCGGCTTGGCGATGAAACTTGGCCCTGGGGTGATCGATCACCTGAAAACCATTCGTCGTAGTCTCCGTTCCCTGAGACAACAGGAAAAACGTCCACTCATCCGCAAGTAAACTCCTAAATACAAGGAATTTAGCCATAGTATGGGCTCACTATTAGTGGGATTTCTTGCCGCGCTGCACTATTGATTTTTATTTTCAGCTATGCGATTAAGTAGTCAGTGAGCCTTGGTTTGTCATTAAGCAGTCACAGTGACTTTCTACCATAAAGCTCACTATCTGATTGTTTAGTCGACGTGGAGTAAAGACCATGATGCAAGGCGATCACCAATTGAGTGAGCTGCAAACCCAAATTTTTGATATTTTCATGAAGCTGGATTCTGAGACCCAAGTGGCTGAGAAGAAAGCGGCCAGCGATCGAACCCTGCACGCCAGGCGTGCCATAGAAGACCATTTCGAAAAGAAACGCTTGCATAACGCCCTAATCGAATACGACTTCGACGAGGGATAAAACGATAAAACCCAGAACGCCCTAACAAAAAACCCCGCTACCGAAGTAGTGGGGTTTTTTGTTGTCTTGAGATATTAAAGTTCGATCAAAAAAAGGGGAATTTCGCCGCGGATGATACCTTCAATCCCATTTAGTTCGATTGATTTTCTAAATTTTACGTTCGGAATAACATCATAATAGATAATAAAGTTTGATAATATTCTAGGGGTTACCCTAGGTTGGCTGTATTGAAAGCCGGGTTGATGCGCTGTCTCATTCATTTGATACTGTGGCGACGGTCAACCAACTGTTCATCAGTAGTCAACTGTTGGGCAGTGCTAGTCAGCCAAGCTGATCAGTTCAGTCAATACTTTGGACAGCACAGCACAAAGCGGACCGTTAGATGCTAACGATATAGACGCCGCGTTAACGGGCCGGAAAAACGCGTAGCGTTTTGGAGGTCCGAGCCAGCTTGCGTGCGAAGTTGAACGCCTTGTAAGTTGCGACTAATCAAGACTGCGGCCCAACATTTTCGAGATTATTGTAACCGCACTTTTTTCAGTTCTAGCTGCTCTTGGGCTGACGTAATAGTTTCGAACTGCAAAGAAGATACCTGCCAAAATACACGCAATACCAACCCACTCACAAACCTGCACAAGCCTGCCAAATCTAACTTGAAGTATTGGGTAGAACTTACTTCCTTCTTGGGCTGCTATATGAGATTCGATGTAGCCCCCAAGAATAATGGAAACCAAAACATATGCCAGAAACCCGGTTAGTAGTGCACCCCACCAAGGTAGCTTTGATGCTGTTTGAACCACATCACTTACAATTGATGTGATGCTGTTATTTCTTCTCCTGTAACGCCTATCCACTGCTGCAAACTCCTTTTGGCAACTTGTTAAAGCTTTACCTATAAACTGGGGCAATACACTCACATAGCCACCACTTGCTTGGGTCGTCTCTAGGGCGCTTAATGCAGTCAATAGCGCTCAAGTTTTTTATCGCAAACTTGATGTCTGCCTCAGAAATGGCTGAGCGCTGGTATTTTGCCGCATGTCGATCTACAGCCTCCTTAACGTCTTCTTCAGATACGAGTTTATTTGCGTCTTTTACTTGCCACATTGCCCAAAGCGTAACAGCATCATTTTCTGATAGGTCAACCTTTATGCTTTGCCTTATGCTGTTCCATAGCAATATGCCTGCGAACGGAATTGCCCAAGGTGCTTGATCTGCAGAAATAACAGTAAATACACCACCAGAAACAGCGTTGAAAAGAGAACCAATATTTAGCCGAATGTTTCCTGCTTTGGTACTTTGCCCGCCACCTCGACCAGAGGGGTGCATTGTTATCATTTTCATTACCATCGCCTTCTTCTCAGGCGGGGTAATACTCACGCTTTTATCAAAAAACTCTTTTGCCGTAGTTTTAATTTGCTCTTCTGGGATTTCAGCCAATCGAAGCTGATTTTCTATCTCGACGAGAAATTCAGCTTCTTTTTCTTTTTTTCTATCGTAATCCCATTCCATGCTTGGTTCTCTTTATAACTTTAACGCTTCGCATCACCGGCAGAAAAAAGCAGCGCGGCGAAGGAGCGGCGCTTTTTGCTGACCGCGCGCATGCGATTGTTATACATCCCACCCACACATGCTCCTAGCTTTCCTTCAAAGGAAAAAGGCCGAAACGACCATGCAGAGGGTTCTTCGTGAATACCGTCAGTCCGAGCTGTCCTTCAAAAGCCTCTGGTGGATGCTCGTTTTCGACAATAATGACCTGGCTGTCGGAATGTTCTTCGATCAGATATTTGTAGAACTTTTGCTTAAGAGCCGAGCCCTGTAGGCTGTCGCCTTCACCCTCCGGCTTATAGTAGGCGAGCAAGGGTGAATCAAGTACAACAAACCCCGGATGCGGGAGATCGCGATCTTTACAGAATTCAAGCAATCCTAAAGTAGCGGCAGCGTGTGTTATCGCTCTGAGACCTTTACCCCTGTTGCCACGAAGCTTGCCGTTAATCACAAAATCCATTGTTGTCTCATCAAAATGAACACTGCCTGTATCGGGAAAGTCCCACGCCTCAAGTATTCTTTCTACCGTTTTAGAAAAATCATGTAATATTTTCGTAGAGAGCTTCGCGGAAATCTTTTGATCGCCGCTTTCTGCTTCCTCTTCACCTCCGAATAATTCTTCTCTTTGTGCAAGAAGCTTGTCTAATCTGGTAAAGACCGAAAGGTGCGAAAAAACTTTGCTGCGCGTATCAACAAACTCAGAGTAGTTAGATTGCACATCTGACAATTCTGGAGCAATGGCGCTTTTAATTTCACTATCCACACCGCTAAATTGATCTTCGATCTTAATCAGGTCTTCGGATAGGCGAGCAGACTCGTCATGCAACGCAGTAATTGTAGAATCAAGATCACTTGCCAGTCTTTTTATCTTTTCCATCTCTGCTACTGCAGCAATGACAATCGATTCCACGTGGCCGTCGCACTCTTCGGTACTATGTTGAGCTTCAGGTAAAGCGCCGCAAAGTGGGCAAGGAACTTGTTCATGATGCACAAATAGTGAGCCAGATTCTTCAATGGCCATCAGGCGATGTAAATCTGTTACATATTGAGCCTTTAACAAAGCAAAGCGTTCCAACATATTGGCTATGTCATCTACTCTGTCCTTGATAGCCTCGCGGCTTTTCAAAATTGCCCGTCTTTGAGTTGTCATGTCATTGAGTTGTAACTGTGCCAATTGAAGCTGTTCTCTACTTGATGATATGGATATCTCAAGTTTTTCGAGTTGTTCTTCTAGCTCTTCGCGCCCAAAACCATGTTCGGTGATTTCGTCCTCTACATCAGCTACCCATTGATCGAGTAGCTCGGCTTTTGCTTGATCATTGGATTCCGATTGCTTGCGAGCATCAGCGGGAACTATAGCGCCATCATCAGCCCCTGTAAGTATGAGTTTTAAGGTTGATTTTTCGGCAGTTTTAGAGACATATTGACCAGTTAAGAACGGAGAATCCTGACGAATTATTGCCTGCTCATTCACGATGATGAGCCGAGCGATATCACGAAAACTCAGAGAGCGGCAATCACCGTTCGAGTTCTTTCGCACATATTTACTAAGCAGATCTATAGCGCCAAGGAGCCAACCGGAAATATTGTCCTCCCGGCCTGCTGCGTGTTTCATCTTCATCGTACTGCTTTCTTTAGCGTCAATCGCAGCTTCAATATTGCCTTCAAATATCCTGTAATTACCGCCCTCTATACTGCGCTCGAATGTCCAGAGGCCTTTTTCCGAGGATTCGATAGCAATACGGGCTTTTTCATACCCGACCAGCTCTGGAATTCCTCGTAAGTCTTTGCCTCCAAGTAGGAAATCAATGGCCTCCACAAGAAAGGATTTTCCGGTATCAGATGCACCGCATACAACGCTTAAGCTTTGCTCGAAACTAATTAAAGCAGGGGCAACTTTAGTACCCATAAAGCTTATGTTTCTTATTTTAATTGTCTCACTCATTTGATTAGCCGCCACCTAAGCCTTGTGATGGTTGAAATTGAGTAGTCCATTTATCAAAAAAACTGCTGATCAAATTATGAAGCACGGTTGTGTCCATGTTGCCAAAGGTTGTTGCAACCCAGTTTGCTCTATCCATCAGCGAGCGCATATACGGGGTCGTCAGTGAATCGACAAATGGCTTGGCGTAGTCACTGGCTTGATAAAAAATCCCTTCCGGGCCCGCTATTCTGGTGATAAGGCCACGGCTCATCATCAAAGAAAGCCCTGACTCGATAATCTTACGTCTAACCAAAAGCTCACTTTCTCTCATAGGAAGAGGTGGGTGAAGGCTCTCGGGGCCATCTACGTCGCCTGAGTGAACAACAAGATAGTCAAGGTCGACAAGGCGCTGCAAGTCCAAAGCAGCGGGGAAATTTGCTGCAAGAATGACCAATGAGCGAACACCTGTCTCAAGGGCGCTATTGAATACAGTGACATTTGATTGGCGCTCTTCACTCATCGTGCTCACTCCAATTCAACCGGCTATCATTCACAAGTTGGTGGCACACTCCTTGTTTATCCCGCGTGCGCGTGACGCTGGCGAGCGGGCTAGCACCAACGGCCACATTAGCAGCTTGGCTCAATGTGGCGCTTAAACGCTCCATACCGCATTCGTGTTGGGACTCACAGACGTCCACAACTCCATCAAAAATATCATCTTGAAGAGCTTCGAAGACACCAGGGGGAACAATATCTCGGGAAAAGTTACGTAAGGACTCCGCATGATAAAAGCGCTCACGTTGTCTTTGAAAGTTTCTGCGTATGCCATCATCTTTGTCTAGCAGGGAAAGATCGGGCGATTGCTGGTCTTCGCCAATGGTCTGCGCATATACGTTTAGAAGCTGCCTTACGTAACGATGATCCAGTGATACTGTATCTTCCGGTGGAATTTCTGGTTCAGGGCGAATACCGAGCCCACCACCAAACCTAACAGCATGAAAGGGTGTGGAAGCATGCTGTTCAATCATTCGAACAAATGAAACGGAATCGAATATCGTAAAATCAAAACTCTCCAAATGAGCAAGAAGTTCACTCTCAAGCTTTATCTTTGCCGTGGAGGTGATCTCATTTTCACAGTATTTCTCCCAGTTATCTTTGAGTTCTTCTTTCAATTTCTGAGCATTAGCTAGTAGTTTGCCAAGTTTTGTGCCGATTTGTTTCGGGGCAACAAAGTAATACTTTCGCGGTGGCGTGTATTCACCGCAATATGTGAAGTAAATAATCTTCCCGAACTCGACCCATACATCGGAAGGTGTTAAAGGCTTATCGTAAAATTTACACTGATAGTTGTCCCAGCCATCACTGAACTGGTTTGAAGCGACAAAGCCTACAACGTCTAGTCCTTTGTCACCTGCACCGGCAAAGCGCTTGACGCAGTCATATAAACTTTCAAGAGAGGACGCCCATTCCTCGGTAAATTCCTCCCACTCATCCGCACCGAATAGATGCACGCGCTTTGTTTTCGGGATTGGGATACCTGAAATCACATGCGCGGAGCTATACAATCCTTTTTGAGGATTAGGAGAGAGTTCTTTGAAATCATCTTCATTCATCGTTTTATTTCGCAATCAGTGAGTCAAAGATTTTGATTCGGCCGTCCTCATATGCGATTTCGAAATCCGGTGTTCGTTTTAGTTAGCCATGTCCACTTTGTTGTAGAAAGCGGTCGTAGGGGCTGGGAAGCAATTGCAGTAATGCTTCACTGATTCGCGATACGCTCGATCGCCGACGGATGAGCAGTAATATGAACGATCGGCATAGCTAACTCAATGCAATTGAGTCTGAGTCGCCAGCGTATCGTGGAGGGCGGCAAGTTGCCTGCATTAAAAAACTATTCAGCAAGCGGCAGGCCGTGGATACCATCCACATTGAATCACCGGAATCAGACTTCGGGGGCTGCAACCTTACGAGATGCTATAGCGTAAACCTGCTGCGCCAGATCATCCTGGTCATCGCCCTCAGTCACAACGAACAATTTTACACCGTGATTTTTAGCTAGACTTTCCTTCCGTTTGTCGCGTTCAACGGTCTTCTTAAAGGCCTCTTCGCCCCCAAAGAACTCAATGGGCTCAAAGTGCTGTTGACCGTGATACTCGACCGCAATCTTCCAGTGGGGAAACCAGATATAAAAATGCTGCCTACCCAACCAGGCCGGCTGCCCGTGTTGAACGACCTTGGTTTTATCGAAAGTCCATATTTAATATACAGCGACCATTGCTTGCTCAAGCATGCCATTTCCCTAGCCTTCTATCTGCCTATTCAAGCAGTCCAGCAACATGAAAACGATCTGCGACCTGTAGTACGGAAATCTATCTTGGCCTCTAGTTTTTGCTCGAACACAAACCTATTCCCTTGATCACGGAAGTAACGCTCAGTCCGACAATTATCACAGTTAGCCCGGAAACCCGATGGCTGCTGGAAATGAAGGGTCACCCTGGCAGAGCAAACGGGACAGGTTTGAAGGGCAATAATCTCTTGCTGCCGTAGGTGTAGTTTGGCCGCCTGTTGGATCGCATTACTATCGATTAAAGCCTGTCTAAGATCTGCAAACAGCTTGTCCGGCAACGCCTCGCGAACAACCAAAAGGTTCTTTGCGCTGTCGGTATGTAACGCTTGCGTATGATCTCTACCGGAGAATGCTAAAACGTTACTTGGTATTTTGGTAAGCGGTTGGCCAAAGTCTTTAATTACATGGCTAGACAATAGACGATCAACCAGATACCCAAAACGCTCCACGCAATAGAGATCAAATGGAGACAGAGCCACCCAATTTCCGTCCAGTGCTGAATGGTCGCTTACCTGATCCATTGCTGGCCAAGCAATTATACGCGTACAGTTATCGTCACTGGCTTCATGGTTTGGCACGTCTAGATGAGATCTTGTGAAACCGAACCAAGGGACTACTTTTAACAGTTCTTTGTCCTTAGCCTTCTCAACGTCAGGTATCGAACTTGTTAGCGCCCACTCCAGCCCTTCTTGCTTAAGTTTGAGTGTTCTGCCCGCCCATTTTGCCTCGTAACTTCCGGACATATAAGGCTGCAAAGCATGGCGTAAAGCGAGTCCCGCATACCCTGAGTACGCTATAGCCAGTTGCTGGTTTCTTTCGTATCGCTCTTCTGGGGTCTTACGGCCATTACTGTTTACCTTGCCCAACATATCCCAAAGAATAGCCAGATGGCGATAATGACTGTCATGACCAAGAATATTGGTGAGATGTAACGAACTACCTACAAAAGCATTTCGCTGCACACGCTGATACAACCCCGTTTGTTTCAAACCGGTTACGGTCTTGAGCATAGCCCCCAGCGTATTAAGCGAATGTTCTAAAAGACTGGCCGCTTTATTGGTTTCGGCTTCATCAAAAGTCTGACCCCAAAGGTTGCAAATAGCGGTTGTCAGACGGTGGTTACGATCAGGCGTTTGATAAAACTCCTGCGCGTCCATCAGTGTCGCCTGTAGCTTCTTTAAGCCACGAATACGTTTGCGCAGATGCCTTTCAATGTCGTCTAAAAGGCGGGCGTAAACTCGATTTTCGTAAATGCTGAAATCATCTTCACTAAACCGAGCCAACACCTTCTTAGGGATTACGCCGCTGAGCGTTTGGCGTTGCCAGTGCTCTGAATGCGAAGCCAGATGAACCAAGGCTCCCTTTGCAAGGCGTTTGGCTCGTGAGATATCCGTAACCTCATCCTCATAATGAAGATCCATTCTAGGACGCAAAGATATCTGGTGAAAATGGCCTTTATTGAGCACCTCAAAGAGCTTATTTTCAAACGGAAGCAGATGGCTTTGATCATCAATTACTGCTGCCGGCATCAATGGAGAAATGAGTCGCTCGCTGTGAGTAACGTCTTGATCCAAAGTTTCAATCACTTTGGAAAACTGTTCCACATCTTCCTCTAGCGACCTGTCAGGGGCTACAAACTTATGGGCCGTACGCCCTAGCTGAAAAGACTCGGATCCATCTGAAACCAATACGCCACTTACAGCTTTGGCTTGCCCGTTAAAGGTAATGCTTAAGGCATCAGTCCAGTAGCGCCCGTTATCAACACTAGCAGGAGGAGTGCTAAGCGTCTCACCCAAGAGTCTGTCGAGCCACATTAGACCCCACCCTCCAAGCGTCGGATATCGCTCTCAAGAAGGCAGATGGATTTATCAGGAGCTCCATCCAGGTTTGTACTCATCCAGAAGTTTTCCAAAGCGCCCTGAAGCTTACGAAGATCATCCGCTACAACGTCATACCGACCCGTAACCTTTCCGGCACGCATCACCCGAGTCGACAGTAAGTGATCAAGTGCTTGACCACTGCTCGCCCCCGTTTCCAGCATCACAGGAACAAAACGCAGTGCCTGCTTCTCAAAGCGGTTACCCCAGCCCAATCCAAAATGACTTTCCAACTGCTTGGTGAAATCATGCTCTGTCAACCCGTCTAGTAGCTTGCTGATAGCCGCCTTGTGAGTCGTACAAGCCTTATCAAAAGCCCTTTGCAAAGATCTGAATGAATAGCTCGTTTCATTCATCTGTTGAATTTCAAAACGATGATCTTGCTTTGGCAGAGTCATTACATGCGCACGGTCGTAAGTCTTATCAGCCAGTTCACTCGTTGTTTCATCGTGATTGGCTGTACCTATGAACCAAACATTGGATGGCACCAAAATTTTACGCCCGTCCCTGAGCATGGCTGGCGCATTAGGCAACGCCGTTTCAGACAGGCTGATAAGCCGCTCATCAGGATTGTTTTTTTCAAGAGCAGAAAGAAATTCTGCAAAATATTGTTCCGGCCTGGATAAATTCATCTCGTCGAGAAGCACTACGTTACAGGAATCCTCCCAGCGTGGTGTTTGCGCTTTATACAGTGCCTGGAGAGTATCTTTTTCGTAAAAACGTCGCTCAAATGCGTTGTAGTGCCCCAGCAAATCATCCCTGTCACGCCACCCTGCCTGCACAGCAATGTCAGTGCAGGAGCCTCCCATGGCTTTAGCAAAAGCCTTTGCCAAGCTAGTCTTGCCCGTACCACTAATACCCTGAAAGACATGAAGCTGGCTCATTGCGAGTCCACCCAGCAAGATACGAATATCTTCCAGCGGATAGTACAACCGGACTTTGTCTTCTGCATGCGCAATACGATGCTGCAGCTCAACCGCAAATTGTTTGAGACCCGGAACATCTTCCTGCTCCATCCTGGAGCGATAATCCTTATCTGAATCCATCAGCGACATAGCAGGGAATGGCGTCTGGGTCTTCTGCGCATTAGTCAGTTGATCAATGCGGCTTTCAAGATCATCAATATGAACTGAGAGGGTATTCTTATGCTGCTCCAGCACTCTTTTTTCTCGCGCAACGGCTTCAAGCTCTGTTGCGGAGACACGTTTTACAGACAACTCTCTATGAACCTTATCCAGCTCAGGGCGCATATCCGCAATATCACGTTCTAGGTCCGCGACCCTATTACGTAAATATTCATTTTCCTGCTGCACCTCAGCAGTATCGGACTGATCGAGACTTCTTCGCAGATCCCTGTTTTGTTCTCGCAAGCTGGCCAACTGGTCAATAATATCCCCAGCAGACTGCTCACCCAGCGCAGCTCTAAGCTCACGTAAATCGGCCAACTGATCCTTCAGATCCTGAACTTTCGACCACGCATTCTCCAGTTTGTCATTCAGCTTCGACACTTCATCCCGATGAGCATTGCGTTCCAGCGCCATTTCATCGGCAACCGACTGCTGGTAATCATTCTTCGCCTCTTTCAAATCAGCCCATTCTCTGTCCATTCGGGACCGGGACGTATCTACCTTTCTTTGCTGCTGATTAAGCTCGTATTCCCGTTCATCGAGCTTCTGTACCCGCTCTATTTCCGCCTCACTGCAGTTGTATTTGATCTCAGCGAGCTGCCTCGCCGCCTTACGGATTTCACCATCCAGCGTTTGCTTTTCTCCCTGTAACTTCTCCAACAAGGTTTCGTGCTCTTTTTTAAGTACTTTCTGTCGCTCTTCAAGAGCACGCAACGCCTGCATATTCTGCTCGGCAAAGTCAGCGTCCGCATTAATTTCACGCCGCTTAATTTCGCGATCCCTGTTAAGCAATTCACTGTTTTTTTGTACTTGCTGCGACTCTTCATGCGCCAGCGTTATTTCCCGGTGCTCAAGGCTCTTGTCCCTCTGCTCCAGCTCAGCCTGTTGTGCCGCTAACTCGAGCTCTCTAGCTTCAAACATCTGACCTAAACTGTTGGTTTGCTCCCAGCGGGCAGCATACTCCTCATGCAGTTTGCCCTGGTATTTACCCAGATCCTTACAGACTTCAGCAAAGCGCTCGATCCATGCGGCAAAGGCTTTTGCATCATCGTCATGCACTCGGTCAACAAGGCTTCTAAGAAGCTCGTTATCAACCGGTATTTCCAAGTTCATATTGGACGCTTGATAAACCTTGGAGACGGTCTCAAATGAAGCGGTAAAGCTCGGCAACAGTTTCTGGAGCAGGACTTTATTGCTTGATTGCTGCACAACCTGCGTTGTGACTTGAGGTTTTCTGTTTTGCTTTCTGCGTTCCTTCGTTTTTATCATTACATCCATTCCTTGAAATATTCGATAAAGTTCAGTGCATACTGAATCTGTTGCTGTACCAGCTCAGGGGTTAGTTGGATAACCTGCCTACCGGTATATTTGCTTTGTGCGTGACTACTTGGGTTTCTCAGGTTGGCCAGCTCTAACAATTTATCCAGCTGTAATTGGTCCCCAGAAAGGATTCTCAAAGGATGTTGTGGATGGTTAAGCACCCCGAGAGCCGCAGCAAACAGCAGCGCTTTGACCGAACTAACGGGACTTGAGCAGGCTCTGATAACCTGTGTTAAGTTTTGTCCAGATAGTATCTGGATCACTCCATCGCTAAATGCTGGAACCTGAAGGGCCGCAAGTATTTTTTGGTTAAGCTGACGGTCATATTGCGCTTTCTTGGGTAGCTGACCTGTATCAGCAGGAAACTCCCTGATCAGCCATTGCATCAGCACTTCTAAAAGCTTCTGACTCTCCATCACCGCCGCTTCAAGGTCGTTACTACCCGTTTGGCCTTGCGCTAGTTTTTCACGTCGTTCCAACAGGCCGGCCAAGTAATGCTTGATATCGGGCTGGGACTCTACCCAGGGGAATTCGATTAAAACTCTTAAATCAATGTCATTCTTGATGGCTGAAAGCCACTGTTCGACCGTCTGGTTTTCTTTTTGAGGCTTATCGACCAAACCAGAAAGCTTGCTAAGAAGATTGCTATCTTTGCTCACCAGCTGTTGCAAGCTGTCATCGAGCCACCAGGCCTCATCTCGAAGATCTAAAGGGTCTTTGACGGACCAGAGGTGCACGCCACTCTCGCCTGGCGTCACCCATACCAACACCCGCGCGGACAGGGGGCTCGCGTCCAAAAACTGCACGCCCTGCAACTTTACTTGTTCGGGTAGATCAGGCGTTCCATATAACTGTTGAGATGCGCGGTAGTCATTTCGATACTCTGTGTAGGCGCGCATTAGCATCTGACTGTCGAGGGCAGATAGCGGGGCTTTTGAGGCATTAATCACAAAGGGCCGCTGCGGCTTGCCGGTCTTTCTTTCCCCTAAAAACTCCGGAAAACGAGCTTGAGGGTCTTTTGCAGCAATATCATTTAACTGTGTTTCGAAACGAGGCCAAAAGTTACCACTAATCGCATCTTGGAAGAGATAGCCAGCTTTGAGATTCGCACTAGCGTCTTCCTCCCCTTCCAAAACACGAACGCCCTTTTCGGTTAAGGTATCCGCCCGCTCCGTCAACCAACCATTGCTGATGCTTTGGGCGAAAATCAGCTTAACAAGATCCTCATGCAATCCTGTCAGTTCCGCAATCGACTCGACATGAGTGACCTTCGCTCGTAGCAGCCCTAATACCGCTCGCTGGAACAGGTTTAGATCGGGCTGGCGAATTTCAGGGTAAAGAACACGATAGACCAACACGGGCCATAGCAAATCGCGCACGTTGCCATACGGTTTCTCACCATACTTGAGGTAGAGACCGGCTTCAGCGAATACTGCCATACTCGCCTCCACACAATTGGTAAAACGCAGCTAACGAGGGTACTGCATTCTTTGCATCAGGATTGGTCGCTAAAGCCGAGTCACCAACGCAAATCAGCATTTGCCGCTGACGGCTCATAGCTACGTTCATACGATTGGGTAATCGCAGGAAGCCAAATTGACGATTCAAGCGCGTCTCATTGGTATCTTCATCCTGAGGCTGCACAGCTTTTATCGGCCGATATGTACGTACACAAGACAACAGCACGATATCAAACTCCTTGCCCTGGAACGCATCCACAGAACCTACCCGCAGGCGCTCCTCCATAGTGACAGAACCATCAGCCTTGGTTTTCTTGGCCCATTTGAAGGAGTCATCAGGTTCAATGGATTCTTGTTTCCGCCTCATAAGGGGTACTCCATCAATTTTAACCTCAATCAGCTTTTCCAAAATCAAATCACGTTGCGCTGCATAAAAAGTTATAACTCCCACCGACAAGGATGCTCCTCCAGCTTCCATTAAACGCTTCACCTCTTTGGCGATAAGGTCTGCTTCGACCTCACGAATTCTGCTGGTTCCCCTTTTTCGGTCGGAACCCGCAGACGAAGGAATGTCGATCCACTGGCAAACCTTGGAATGGTAATAAGCAGCCTGAGATCCAAGTGCGTTCAAAAAACTTTGCTCAAAAGCAAAATCTTCTACTCCGCGGCCCGACTGTATTTTGCCGATGCCTACAGCTTCGTAGAATTGCTTGCTGATAAAATCTCCTAAGACTTGGTGCATGCGGAACTGCGTATCCAACATGACTACGCGGCGGTTTGTATCCAGCTTTTCAAGCTCCTGCAGTTGAATTCGCAGCCGCTCGAAAAGGCTGGATCGGAAAGCAGCCAACTGCTGTTCAGTAAGCTGGTGCTCTTCCTGCAGCTGGCCTTCAATATCCGGCTCGAGCATATGCGGAAGCTGGCGATCATCCCCGACTAACACGATTCGGCGCCTAGCCATGGACATGGGTACAAACAGGTCTAACGGGTTGGCTCGCGCCGCCTCATCGACAATAACCGTATCAAACTCAATATCGGTACTATCTAATCCGGCAACTGACTTTAGACTGGCCATTTTCCGGCTAGCAGCCTGCTGACAGGTTGCACCCACAATCATGGAATACGCCTCAGTAGCTTTCGTCGCGGCAAAACGATCCATCTCCAAACTCGTCGCCAATTGTTCAAGCACCCATGCAACCCCTTGCTTGCGTTGTCGCACTTTGTCCTCAAGATGTTGTTCGAGCTGATCTAAGAGTTTGAACCCTTCCTCATCTAGTTGGTGCTTAAGCTCGGCGGGGCGATAATCAGGCAGGCAGTGATCGATCAGTGTGTTCTTCCAAGAGAAAAGCTTGCTAAGCAATGCCTCAGGCGCATCAGTACAATCGGAGGCTTCTTCAAGAACCCTGCAAAGTTCACTATCAGGGGCTTCGCCTTGGCGCTTAAGCCAGCTCAGTAAATCCCAGGCGCGCTCAGCTCCATCGTCTTGGAAAGCGCTAGACTCAACACGCAATGCCCGGATACGACGTATTGTGCCTTGATCCGAAAGGCAGCCATTTTGCTTGGGTGCACGAATCTGGAGCCCGGCAATGTAGTCCTCGATCGCCTGCTCCAATCTTGCGGATAGCGTCAGACCATGACTTTCCAGCTCACGAGCCACATCCAGCACATCAATGAAGATTTGAGCCAATTCAGCAGGGGAGCAACGTGTAATGCGGACCAAAGCCAGCTTGTGTGACAGACCCTTGATCAGCTCCATCTCTGGATACTTGGCATACTCAGCCACAATCTTGGACTGCAAGTGATCCCTTTGAGCTTCAATCCAAGGATCAATAAGGTTGTCTTCTTCGCTACTTCCACGCTTCCCTCCAACCCTTACACCTGGAAGGTTGAAGACATCACTGCGCTCTAGTGCGTTATCTACGGCGTCATGCTGGAAGCTACTAATAAGCACCTGTCCCGCAATATTTTGATCTTCGGCTTCTTCAGCCAAGCGCCTCTGCAGGGCAGCAATGACTTGTGTTTTACCTGTGCCTGGAGGCCCTATGAGGATGGCGATGTCAGGCGTATTGAGAGCGGTATCGAGGGCAAGATTTTGCTTATCCGTAGGCTTACCGCCCTTAAATGTTTCTCTGGCATAGGGGGTCATCCCCTTTTTCGGCCGCCGCCGCTCTGACGGTACAGCCATACCCTCCAGTAGCCATTTAAGCTGAGGCAAGCGTTTCCCAGAATCTATGCTCTGCTTAGCAGCCTGTCTGCGATGGGCAACGGTACGGTAGCCCGCCATGGACAGGTAAAGCCACCCCTCGGTGAACTTAGGCCTTACATCTTTGCGGTTCGATGCAGGTCTAAAAACCACGCTGTTGCTTTCGAAGTGGATGGTGCCTCTGGGCGTCTCAGCCAAAGGCTGTTCCGAATTGTCCCAACTTAGCTCCTCTGCCCAATCGGGCGGAGCGCTACCCAAATCTACTTGGGCGGATCGTGTCAGATCTAAGCTGCGCCAGCGCTCACGAAACTCCTGAAACGCATCTTGAGATTTAGGCGTTAGTCGCCAGGCATTGTCCCGGCCGTCCTGGAAACCTTCACACTCAGCGAAACGCAGGGCCCTTAATGTTTCGGCCTGTTTTAACGCATTTTGCCATTCCTTGGTGTTGTACAGGTTCCAAAGTTCCAGATAACTGGCGCTATCGCGCAATGCTGCGCTCAGCACTGCCTGCTGGCTAGCACTGCTCAATACCGCTGCAACCGAAGCATCACGAAACACGAAGTTTCCTATAATTAGCGAAAAAGCATCTCCGCGCCGCCGATGCTGAGTGATGCGCTTTACCAGCAGGACTCCATTGGGAGTTTTTTCTATATCTGCTCGCCAACCGTTACCGAGTAATTGAAAGGCTCCCTGTGAGGAGTTATTGCTGAATCTGGCGATGGTCAACCAGTCGCCTTCCGTAAGGCCCTTAACGACAAAGCGCTCGGACATCCATTGGCAGGCAAGTTCAACACTGTTGTCGTTAATCTCCTGCTTGGTATACAGGTCGTCAGCAATCTGCCCGTCGACCCCCAGCTCAAGATCCATTGGGGACACTTCGACCGGAGCACAGTATTGAATCTGCAAGCTCTTTTTCTGCCGAGCGGTCAGCAACCAGCGTGTTTGATCACGCATAACCAGGCGGCTGAACAGGTCTTTCTCTGACTTATTGCATCGAACAACAACACGCTCAGCTCCCTGAACAACCATCCAATCGTCATGATATGAATGGAAGCTTATAGGCTGATTAATGCTGAATCCGGAAATATTTTCATCAGTTACAAGCGTCAGCACATCGGCTGAAAACAAGGAAAATTCATTAAGTTCCATTTGCGATCACCACCGGAATTGCCAGATAACATGTGATTCCGTAAGAGAGCCTATATGTAGCTGGTAAGGCTCATCATGCAGCCCCCTTTTGGTCTCAGGCAGCCCTTGGAATTTTTCAAGCTTTTTAATGGCGCTGCCGCGCTGCACATGAAGCTCACCTTCAGGCAGGGGGCGTATGCCCATCCCTTTTCCGATGTATTCAATGCACACATGGTCTGATGGCCAACGGTCGTAACTGAATGACGGCATCAGACGCTTCAGCTCCTGGCTACCCTCAGGCTGCAAGAGCACACGACGCCCCGTCTTGATCCAATTGCTCGGGAGTTCTGGATGCGTCTCTTGCTCCTGTTCTGGAACAAAGATGAACTCCTCGAACACCACCAGTTTTGAATCAACAGGCTCATCACAGAAGAAGCATGTGGCTTCGTCGACGTCATCCTGATCGTAAGGCATCAAAGAACTACCTCGGCAAGCAGGGCAGTCGATCATGTTCTCATCAATTTCCGTCAATGCCTCAAGCCACTCAGACATAACGGGACGCTCGATCGAAGAATCCCGTCCCTGCTCAAAGCAGCGGTGAAAGAGCGTAGGCAGACGGCTATGCTGGACTAGCTGAATTGGAAGATTCGTAAAGCAGGCATTATCCGGATCGTTCGTGTCGTTTATCCAAGGATACTTGCCGCGTAACGCGGCCTCCTCTTCTTCCGGTTCAAGGCCTTCGATCAAATCACCTTTGAAAGGATGATTATGGGTCAGCAACTGGTAGGCAATGACAGCGAAACTCCAGCAATCCGACAAGCTGGAGAGCAGAGCATCTCCTCGGACGACTTCAGGCGCACCGTAATCGATGGTGTGCAGCGTCAAGCCGCTGTGCGCTTCCAGGCTAATATTGTCACAGTCGATCAGCCAGGTTTCGGCGTAAGCCGGATCATCAGATACGAATATATTGGCGGGAGACAAATCGCCATACAGCATCCCTCGTGCGTGCAATTGATTCAGCGTCCGTGCCAATTGGCAGAGTATGCGGATACGTCGACGCAAACCGCCCTGTGCCAGATAGTCCGCTGCTGCACCTTCTTCTGCTTCCAAGAAGCTGTCTAGCAGGGTTTGTAACGGCATCAACCCATCCATCAGCTCCATGACATAACCAGAGCGCGGTTCAGCTAGCAGCGCTAGAGGGCGTGCCAGTTTCAAATCACTCAGATCCTGCCGTATCAACCAATCTATATGAATTCGCCAACGCCTACGGGCTGATTCATCCTTGTTAGTGAAGCCCTTGACCAATACTTGTGGGAGATGGGTGTGATACACAATGCCTTGCCCACCCCGGCTCATCTCGGACGTTAGTTCATAACGCGAACCCTTTACGTCCAATACTGACCTTGCCGTCCGTTTTGCTGCTTTCGAATCCATTTGTTTCAACCTAATCTGAAAATACCGGCAATACTTTTGTCATCGCCATGCAGCGGCGTGGACCAGTCGTGCAGTTCGCGTGTGAGCCAGGTGCGCATACGACGCTTGTTAGTTCGAGCAAGTCTTTGGCAGATAGCGTCGAAAAATGGCTCTAGCTGCTCTGGAACCAAGTCGTCAGAGATGCCGTCTGTCATGATCAGCACGCCGTCGCCTGGCGAAACCAGATCGAACTCACACAGTTCCCACAGATCTTCATCCGCCTGCGCAAGGGTCGAGGTCTGATTGCCGAAGTCCTGACGCTGCATACTGACCCGTTGGAACTTGCCTCGACTTTTCACAAGCGCTAATCCATCACCGGCTTGCGCAACTCTGCCTTTGCCAAACGCATCAACATGGGCCCATAGGCAGGTGGTCTCGTAGTCTCGATAGTCATCCCCAAAGTGTTCAAGCCAGTCCTTACGAACAGCCAACCCCAAGCCCAAGGGCGAGAGGGATACGCTCCGTCTGACATGCTGCCTGACCAGCTGCACGGCTTTACTCGAACCAAGGTGACTGAACCGACGACTACCCAAACCATCACACACCGCAACACACCAGCCCTTGTTCACACTGTGGACACTCATTGCGTCCTGGTTAGGCACACCTTCCTGCTCGTGCGCAGGCCCGGTGACCGTTGCTCCAGCAGCGCATAGGCGCATTAGAACTCCCAGTCCTGGTCGTCTGCAGGGGGAAGCACCAAGGGGGTAGACTGGTTCGGTGTAGCCGACTGACTACGTGCGCTCACGCTCATGGTCACTGCCCGGAAAAAACGATGAATATCGCGAGCGTTTTCAGCATGGAACACTGGCGCTTCAGGATCGTTGGCAAAGTCAGCCAACATCGCCTCATCTGCATCGGCACCGATGGCCATCGCAAAACGCGTCGCCTTGGACGACCGCTCACCGTTCAACAACTGGGCAAAAGGGCCTTGCCAGTCATCATTGGGATAGCCATCAGAAACGAGCACAATAACCGGCTTATAGGCTCGCGAAGGTATTTTCTCCTTATCCTCGATCATTTGACTGGCCAGCGCCAAAGCCCCGCCCAATGGCGTCATACCATCAGCGGTCAAGGGGCTAAAGCTCTCGAGCTGATGAGCAGGAGTCAACGGTAGATTCACCGCAGCTCGACTCCCGCCGAAGGTGATCACACAGGCATGAATCTCCGCTCTCAGTCGACTCTCGTTAGCAAATGTCGAGATCATGTCTTGCAAGCCACGGTTCAGAGCTTCGACTTTGCCGTCTACCGACATGCTTCCGCTGATGTCAGCGAGGACGATGACAGGCAGCGGTCGAGCACTTTGCATTTGGAATTTTTTCAGTTCTGACATGGGTATAAATATCCTTGTAATATCAACTATCCAATCTTCATTAATTCGTAACTACAGACAGACAAATCCGAACCTAAAGACTCATCAGTGGCTGGATGACACCTGGCTCTGTTAGCTCCGGCTCTCTACCCCAACCGGAAGTTGTAACTTCCACCATCGCTCCCTTCAAGCGGCGCAAATCAGACGACCTGCGCACCATTTTTAAGCAAATAGACGCATCCGCCAGGATCATCCGTTGCCGGCCATTCAACGTCCCGACTTGGCCCTTTCTCAGTGCCGTAGCGATCTCGTCGTGACCCGCTTTATTTAACTTCTGCACCAGTGACTCAAATTCAGTAGTCATACGCTCTCCTTAGTGCAGATGCCGATGCTTACGCTTGTTAGGGCGAATCGCCCGCAAGTCATGGTTTCGATACACCGTAATGACTGACTCGCCATCCTCACTGGTAAGAACCTGTACTCCATCCAACCCCTTGAGTTCTGGATGCTTATCGCCCAGCTTCTTAATCTCCTTTCGACCAATCACATGGAACAACGCCCGCCGCGAATGGACCTTACGCCCAAATTGAAGAGCCAGTTCAACGTCTTGCTCACTCACGCCGCGCTGGTCCATCCGCTGCCGAGCATGGTCGGTAAGTACGAGCGCATCGGTCACATGACTATCTTCTGCTCGTGCAATTTCTGTTTGTGGGTACATATTTGCATCTCCCTGATTAGTATTACCAGGGGTATTGCAGAACGAGTGCCAATACATTTATTCTTTGTTTATCATACAGATAAAAAAATAAACAGTGTTTAACTAGGACCTAACAGATATTAAAATTCCATATATGTAATTAATTTTACTTTTATCGACCATCATTTCGGCAGTCTAAACCAAGGGTAAGAAGCGCTTCCCGGCTCACCACTCACTTTCCACTCGTCATAGCGTTCACGCATACAGGTACAGCAAGGCTTGTAGCCAGCCCCGATTGCATCCTCTTCGTGAGCGAAAAATACACGATGCCCTGCATACCCTTTATTCAGGGCTCGATTGGCGGCTGAACAGTCGAGTTCGCCGTAGCGTTTTTCTTTGCTGTTACCTCCCATCACGCCTTTAACGGGGCTTTGGTAGAACTCACCGTCGGGGCCGAGGAGACGGAAGGTTTTGGCGGTACCGTTGATCACCGACAGCAGTTTCTTAGTGTATTGCTTCAATAACGGAACGAGGAACTCGGTCAGTGAGGCTTCATCGCTAAACGCCAGGTCGCGACAGGCATGTTCGACGCCGATCACGGTGATGTCGTTATCCTTCAGAGCTGGGGAATTTTTCCAGGTTCCAGAGGGGTTCCTAGCTGTGCTGACTTGAGTAAGGCACATGTCGGCAGGAAACGCCGCATCGCACCAGAGCTGATAGGGCTTCTTTGCTTCGTCATAAAACCAGGCGGTGATCCTTAGGCTGGGCGGCTCTACATTGCGCGGCAGCGTCACTGCGATCAGGCGCAGAGCCGGATGAGGCTCCCGGATCTCGATCCAGGCGATCTGGCTTTTCTGATTGATTGTGGCGCTGAAACGCAACCGCTCATCGGCATCGGTCAGCAGCGGTTTGATTACCCGCTGCACTTCTCTTTTACCGTGCTTCCAGTCGCTTTCGAACGGGTCTGAATTTACATAATCTAACGTCTGCATAACCACTTCCTTGTCCTGTTTGATCACGCCGATCACTCCCTAGGGTATTAACAACTCTACAGCCATTGGCACATGGTCGCTGTATTGCAGCCAATGATTCGGAGCGCCCATCTGGAATGTGACGCAGTCGGGCAGCCAAGCGTCGGGCATGAACAGGTAATCAACATGGTACGGCGCGGTTTTGTCTTTGCGCATACAGAGGGTGGGGGCTGTCTCGTCACCAAAGGCCTGGTTGAAATGGCTGTGGTAGAGGCTGCATAGGCCCAGCTCACCCAGGAGCGCCTGGATGGCGTCAAAATTGGTTGGCTTACCGGGACGATCCCAGACCACGGAGTTGTTAAAGTCGCCCATCACCAGGGTCGGCGCGGAGGCGATCCATGCTGCGTAGTGCTTGAGCACATCAACCGTACGGTTACTGTCAGCCGCTATCGCTTTGGCGCGATGGTTAAATGCCCAGACCGCCAGCACGTTGAAACGGACGGGGGCATGAATCTCGATGGGCAGAAAGAGTTCGAACTCCGAGCGGTAGCTGTCAGCTATGCGATAGTCCCAGTCGGGATTGATCAGCACCCCCAACCCTTTCGTTTCGGTGTGGCCGGTCCATTCCAGATTGAATCCACAGTCGCGCTGGAAGGCAGTGCCCAGCTTTGCCGGAGATGCCATCTCCGGGATCACGGCCAGATCTGGCTGCAAGCGCAATAGCGGCTCCAGCTTCTTGTGCAGCGCCATCTGGCAGTTCCATGTAAGTAATTTCATAACCATCCTTGTCCTTTAACCGAGCTGCGTGCTAACTAAGCTGACACATCAATCTGATTTACCAACTCGATCCGTTTAAATGCCAAAGAACGCACTCCGTTCCGTCGTCGATACTCGCCTGAGTCCTGGACAATGCTCAACAGCGTCCGAATTTCATGGATTCGTTCATCTTGCTCAGGCAGCGCCTCGAACCAGGTTCGCCAAGGTTCGATCAGCGGCTCAATAGACACCTCTGTATAACGATCCATACCTGCGGCAATCAAACAACCAATAACAGCGCCCATCGGTCTATCAACTTCGACCTCACCAATGCGTCCATTTAATAGAAACTCAGCTACCTCGTTGACTACTGAAATATCATCTACATAGCGCTGATATAGACCGCTATCTTGCTGTCTCAGAACCAATAGTGGAGTAAGAATGGCAATATCTAAGTAATGATCTTTGGGGATACTTCTGAATATCAGTCTCAGCCTGATAATCAGCTGATCAATATCGCGCGGTGTATAGCTAAACCGCTTGGTGAGCCACTTTAGAATGGAGGCACAAAACTGATTATCTTCACGCTCTGAATTGCGAGTTTGAAAATATTCTCGGATGTCCGGCTGATCAATTTTTGCCTCGATGTAGGCATCGATATCCGGCACGCGCAGGTGGTAATCCAGGTCGATAAAGCGCTTCAGGTAGTGCAATCCATCGAAGGAAGGGCCGTAGACGCCTTGCAGGCTTTTGCTGAGTTGGTCGCGGTTGATGGCGAGGACGAACACCAGGCGGTCGATGTCGAACAGGTGCTTGATCCGCTCGAGCACTTCGATGGCATAGGTGGGTTTGCAGCGGTCGAGTTCGTCGACGAAGATGATCAGGTTTTGCTGGCCTTCGGGGAGGCCATCGAGCGCTTTGTTGAGCTGTTTCTTAAACTGATTCAGTGCAGATTGCTTGGCTTTGAAAGCATCAATCACATCCCCAGTGATACCGCCTGCCGCATCGGCAGCAACTCGCTCAATCGCTGCGTCTGCATCCAGCGCGCCAAATGTTGCCACCTTTGCAGCAGTTGAGAGCCCCGTTCTGATCAGCCTAGGAGCCAGTTTTTTGGTCTTGCTCCAGTACTTCCCGGCAGTGCTTTCCGGATCGAAAGTCGACAGCCAGTCATCCAGCACAGCCAGCATCGGCAACAACGGGTCTTCGGCGAAGTCACTCTCCCAGGCGTTGAGATAGAGGCTGACCTTATTCTCTTTATGCTCCAGAAAGTGCTGCCAGAGTTTGATGAAGGTGGTCTTGCCGCCGCCCCAGGGGGCGTCGATGGCGAAGACCAGCGGGGCCTGGGCGTTGAGCAACACTGGGGAGAGGTTTTCGATCTCTTTGTGGCGCTCCAGCCTGTCTTCCGGGCAGGGCCATACGCCTTTCTCAAACTGCGGTTCGGTGAGGCGCAGCGGGATCGATTGTGGGTTGGGCTGGGTAGTAACTTCCGTGTTCAAGAGCTAATCCTTTAGAGTTGGCCTGCAAAGGCTTGCGCCGAAATAGACTGGAATAGCTGATTCATTTCAGCCTCGCTGTTACTTGCTTTCGACTTACTAGATCGAACCTTTTTAACCACCTCGATGTACCGAAGTTGTTGTTCCATCGGAGGTACGATTGCCGGATAAGCGCTCAACACCGTTTTGTTGATTGTTGCGATGCCCGTCGTCTGTTTGCCCACTTTAAGGAAGTACCTTTTGCCTCGCTGAGAGCTAATTTGCGCGCTTAGGAACTCTGGATGAACGATCTCAGCATCACTCCGAACACAAAAGATGTGGTTCTGGTGAATACATGGGGATACTTCACCATGCCAAACAGCACCACGCCCCAACTTATCTGGGTCACCACCTTCCGTTAACAGCAAATCACCTAGCTCTAAAGCGTATCGCTCCGCATCCGCCTCAAGGACTTCAATTTCTTGGACGTCATCAAGTTTGATATGGCTATCCTGGACATTTGCGACACGCATGTACGGGACCATTACGGTCTTTTTACCCGCCAACTTCCGCCCCTTAGTAACACCAGAGCGCACTAAGGCGATGTCAGAAAGTATTCGTTCATCCCACCCCTTCGGATTACTCACCGGGTCGCCGAACATATCCAGAAACAGGCTGCGGAGGAACTGGTCGGCGAGGTCGATGGCTTGCTGGCGTTTGCGGCGCAGGGCGTCGGCTTTGTCGAGGATGGCGGCGATGCGCTGTTGCTCGGCCAGGGGTGGGAGGGGGATTTCAAATTTCTTCAGGAAATCTGCCGAGACCCGCTTTTGTCCAGCAGCTCCCTGCATCGATTTTTGGCCGAAAAAACGGAAGTGATCACTCCAAACCATGTAAAAAAGATACTTGGAGTCGAGTTGCTCAGGGTCAGCTCGCAGCACATGAAACTCGGTGGAGCCAAAACCGATCTGATGTTCGAGATCATCAACCAGTGCCGCTTTGCCATTCTCGAAGCAAGGCGTGATTTTGGCCAAAAGGACATCACCGCGCTCAAAGTATGTGTACCCCTTCTTGGTCTCTCCCAGAATCCGTGTTTCTTGCTCAAGAATGCGGCCCTCCTCGGAAACAGAGGCCATCGCTAGGAATGACACGCTCTGGGACTCGTCGGTATCTCTGGGTAGCCTTGGGTTGATCTGAGCGACCTTAGACAGCGGCACTCGGACTATCACAGCATCTCCTCCAGCGCATCCAGATCCTGCTGAATCTCGCTCTCCAGTGCCTTCAGCCGCGCCTTGAAGCGACTGATCAGATCCGGCAGATCGTTGGCCGCGATCGGGGTGCGTTTGTCATCCAACGAGAAGCCGTCGGCCTGGACATCGTAGAACCAGACCTGATCGGTGGCGCCGCCCTTGGTGAAGATCAGGATGGCGGTGGAGACACCGGCATAGGGCTTGAATGCACCGCTGGGCAGGCTGATCACCGCATCCAACTGGTTGTCTTCGATCAGGTGCTTGCGCAGTTGCTGGTGCGCCTTGCTGGAGCCGAACAACACGCCATCGGGAACGATGGTAGCGCTGCGACCGCCGATCTTGAGCATCCTCAGGATCAGGCCGACAAACAGCAGCTCGGTCTTCTTGGTCTTAACCACCCGCAGCAGGGCGGGATCGACATCCTCCTCGTCGAGTGCTCCTTTAAATGGAGGGTTGGCAAGGATCAGGTCGAAGCCCTCTTTGGCAGCGCGCGGAAATCGCTCGCTAAAGCGCTGACCCAAGGTGTCCTGGTAGTGGATATCGGGCTCGGCGATACCGTGCATCACCAGGTTCATGGCGGCGATACGCAGCATGGTGGCGTCGAAATCAAAGCCGTGGAACATATCGCGGTCGACATGCTGGCGATGCTCGTGCAGCAGGTCACCGGTGTAGATCTTCTGCTCGACGGGCTGGCCTTTATCGTTGGTGATCGTCTCGGTGATGATCCCCTCGGGGGAACTGTACTTTTCTAACAGGTATTCGTAGCTGCTGGCGAGGAAACCGGCCGTCCCACAGGCCGGATCGGCGATGCGCTCGGTAGCCTCGGGGTCGAGCATCTCGACCATGGCGCGGATCACATGGCGCGGAGTACGGAACTGGCCGTTGATACCGGCCGTGGTGAGCTTGGAGAGCAGGTACTCGTACAGATCGCCTTTGACATCGCTGCTGTCGAGCGGCAGGTCGCTGATCATGTTGACCGCTTTAACCAGCAGGTTAGGCTTCTGGATCATCAGCTGGGCGTCTTTCATAAACTCGGCGAACAGGGTGCCTTCCCCGGCCAGATCCTTGAAGTGGGGAAACACCTCGTCCTTAACCAGCTTGTACATCTGCTCGGCGGGCAGGTGGCGGAAGCTCTCCCAGCGCACCTCCTGCTCCAGATCCTTGAAGCGGTGGTTGAAGGGCTTGCCGGTGCGCTCGCTGCGCTTCTCGTCGCGGCGCTCGTTCATATCCAGCAGCCGGGCGTACATCAGGAAGGTGATCTGTTCTATTACCGTGAGCGGATTGGCGATGCCGCCCGTCCAGAACTCTTCCCAGAGTTTGTCGATCTTGCTTTTCAGTTCGCCAGTGATCATTGCGTGGTCTCTAGATACAGATTAATAAAAGGTCGGTTAGGTGGTGAGGGTGCGTGGTGCTGCGTCACGGCGGCTACCCAGCGGGACGCCGAAGCGTTTGACCAGCGCCACCAGGGCATCGGCTTGCTGGGCTTGGGGAAAGACACCGTCCAGCCCTGCGTAGTGATCGCTGGTGAACGGCTGTTCGTAAAGCTCGGCGATATTGATGGTGCCAAACTTACAGAGGTGATTCTTCAACAGGGCGATAAAGCGCTGTTGGCGGCTGTTGAGGCTGACATGGTTGGCCTGCACAAAGTCGGTAAAGGCAGTTTCGATCACGCCGCTATCCATGCCGATCAGGGTGCGCAGCAGCTGGTCAAGGGTGGCACCGGAGTCGGGGAAAAACTCCTTCAGGGTGACCAGATCCAGATTGGGGTTCTGGATATGCACCAGGGCGTTAAGGCGCTCCAACTCCAGCTCAGTCACCGGCTCGCCGTGGCGGATCTTGACCAGCACCGGATCGGTCTCGAACAGCGGGCTGAGGGTTGCTTCGACCTGCTGGCGGTAGATCTGGTAATCGACGTTGACGATCCGGGTAGGACGGTCATCGGTCTGGTACAGAGCCGCATCTTCCTTGATATCGTACACAGGCAGCGGATTAGATGTGACGCCGCCCCCTGTTTTATCGCGCAGATGGATGATGCCGCGCAGTGCCAGACGCTGCTGCTCCAGGTCATCAAAGGTCAGGTTCTGCCAGAACTCGGGCTGCTGAATGGTCTTGATCGCATCGCTTTTGGCCCGCACCAGATTGAGGTGCATGGAGAGCTGGCTGACCTTGTCCAGTACCGGCTGTTTGGCGACATCCAGCTGCGAGGGGTTGGCCAGGCGTATCAGTTGCAACTCGGCGAGCTGCTGATCCCAGCGCAGCGCCTCACTCTGCCCCTTGATATCACGCCACTGCATCAGCGGCGCCAGCTCTGCACGCAGCAGCTGACGGGTATCGGGGGCAAACTGTTGCAGCCGCTTGGCATCACTGAGCTGAGCCTTGAGCTGCCATTTATCCCGTACGGCGATACAACGGTCATCGAGGGCGTCGATATCTTCTTTGATCAGCGCTACCGTCTGCGCGAACAGTTCCATCTCGGCGCGTTTGAGCGCGGTTTCGGCCAGATCGAGGCGGGTCTCGAACAGCTTTTCGCACAGTGATTTGCTTGGACGCGCCTCGTCTTCGGGCGGCTCCATCTCGAAGTATTCGAAGTTGCCCCAGTGATCGAAGATCAGGAAGTGGCTCTTGTGCTGGCCGGGACCGTAGAGGTTTTCACACAGTCGAGTGCCGCGCCCCACCATCTGCCAAAATTTGACCTTGGACTTGATCGGCCGGGCAAACACCAGGTTAACCAGCGGCGGTACGTCGATACCGGTATCGAGCATATCCACCGAGATGGCGATGGTGATCTCGTCGGCGGGCTTCTCACCGCTGCCCTTGAAATCATCGATCAGCTCTTCGGCGCGTTCGTATTTGGAATGGATCACGCGGCAGAAGTTACCGCCATGTTGCGGGTACATCTCACCGAACAGCGTGGTCAGCAACTCGGCATGCTGAATGTTGCGGGCAAAGACGATGGTCTTGCCGGGCAACTGGCCGTCGGCATCGCGCAGGCCGCGCTCCATCAGATTACGCAGGATGGCGCGGTTGGTATCTTTGTTGAACACCGCCTTATCGATATCGGGGGCGTTGAAATCCAGATCATTGGGGTCAAAGCCCTGATCTTCCAGCTCGGCGATCTGTGCATCGCTGAGGGTGTGGCCCTTGATCCCTTCCCGCAGGAACTGGGTGGTGTGGGTGACCACCCGAAACGGCACCAGATGCTTCTCTGCCACCGCCTGCTCCAGCGGATAGCTGGCGGTCGGCAGCTTATAGTCGCAACCAAACAGTCGGCAGGTGGAGCGGCTGACCATCTCGACCGGGGTGGCGGTAAGACCGACCTGACGGGCATCGAAGTATTTAAACAGGTCACCGTAGACGTTGTAGACCGAGCGGTGCGATTCATCGGCGACGATCAGGTCGAAGAAGCCGACATCCAGCTGCTCGTAGATCCGCAGCATACCGGGATAGGTGGCGATATAGATACGCGCGTTGGGCTGGTCTTCTTTCTTACTCTTACCAACCACGTAGATCGGCTCTTTGCTGAACTCGCTGAAGGCGTTCTTGGCCTGCTTGCGCAGCTCCTTGCGGTCACAGAGGAACAGCACCCGCTTGGCCCAACCGGCATCGAGCATCCGTTTGGTCAGGGCGATCGACACGCGGGTCTTGCCGGTGCCTGTCGCTTGCACCACCAGCGCCTTGCGGTGGCCTTCGCTAAAGCGTTCGCTGACGCGGGTGATCGCCTCCATCTGATACAGACGGCCGGCAATCTCGGTATCGATCGGGGTGCTGTTAAGATCTTTGCGCTTTTGGCGCTGCTGGATCAGGTACTGCAGGCTGTCTTTGCCGTAGTAGCCGTAGAGCTTGCGCGGCACGCTGTCGAGCACGTCATCCCAGATCCAGACATCGTAGCCGTTGGTGTAGAAGATCACTGGGCGCTGGTTGTGTTTCTTCTCCAGCGCATCGGCGTAAAGCTTGGCCTGCTGGCGCCCCTTCTCGGGATTCTCGCGGGCGCGTTTGGCCTCCACGACTGCCAGCGGCTTGCCGTTGTCGTCCCAGAGTACGTAATCGCAATAGCCGATCCCAGAGGCGGTGGGCTGGCCATCGACTTGATGCTCCAAGGTGACCTGCTCGGTATCAACTTCATCGAGACCGACATCCCAACCCGCGATACGCAGCTCGCTGTCGATCAGACGGCGGCGGGTCTCGGCTTCGTTGAGGTCTAGGGTGCTGGTGGCTTTAGTGCTGGCAGCGGTAAAGGCCTGGGTTTTAACCTGGTCGATCTCGCTCTTGAGCTTGGCCGCTTGCTGCTGTGCCAGTTGCTCAGCCTGCTGTGCCGCTTCGAGCTCTTTCAGCGCGCTTTCAAGCTGAGCTGACTGAGAGGCCAGTTTCTCTTGCAGGGCTTTGTTCTTTTTCTTGAACTCCGCTTTAGGGCTAACGAATGCCGTGGGTAACTGCGGCTTCTGATATGCAGGACATTGCTCTCGACTACCACCACCTTGCGCCATAAAGAGCCAGCAACCGAGATGGAAGGCATCTTCCACCAGCTCCACGGAGGTATTGGCAGACACCTCTCCCTCATGAGCCGCTTTGTTACCATGCATGCGGATAAGGTGAAGTTTATCGAGAACCACTTTGGAGACTACGGCAGTAAAGCTAGCGTTAGTCAGGCGATCCATGAAGTTGGCATTGGGCTCGGCGGGGAGTCTTAACTCTCTGTATACGACACCGACCAGTTTCTCGACATAACAGCGCAGCTTGACCAGCGAACTCTGGGGGTCGAGATATGCATAAGTCTCAGCAAATGCGCCGAGGTCTGCCAATTCTGGCCACTGCTGTCTGAGATGTTCAAAGTTCATAGACTTCATGTCGTTCTACCCGTAGTTACTTCCTGTATATCAGGTATCGTGCCAGCTTTCGTAGACAAGCGCATCAGGCCTCTTCGATACCTAACTGCTTCATCCAGTTTCCCAAGGTTTGGTGGTTGTTGAGCCCAAGGAGTTTAGCGGCTTTGCCTTTCTGGCCAGCAGTTAGTCTCAATGCTTCTTCAACACAGTAACGCTTTGTATTATCTATTATTTCGTTTGCATCAATACCTTGAGAAACATCAAATGCAAATACACCTGTAGGGGTCGATTCGTCACGTTGTATCATCGCCTGCTGTAGGTGGGTTGCATCTAGGATTTCGTCATCAGACCAGATAGATGCCCGCACCAGCGTGTTCCAGAGCTCCCTGATATTTCCAGGCCAGCGCTGCGTCTTTATAAATTCTATTGCGCTTTTGGAAATGTTTTTACATACATAACCCGGCTGGCCCTGTGCATCTTCATTAAGACGCTGCATTAGAGCCTCGACCAAGACCGGAATATCATCAGCACGTTCGCGTAAGGGCGGGAGCTGCACAATGCCCACTGCCAGGCGGTAAAACAGATCTTCACGGAAGGTTCCTTCTTCAACCATTGCCAGAAGATTTCGGTGTGTTGCTGCAATCACACGGATATCGACCTGGTGTGACTTGCTCTCCCCAACCGGAGTGACCTCCTTTTGCTGTAATGCCCGCAGCAACTTGGCTTGCGCTGCCAGCGGTAGCTCGCCGACCTCATCCAAGAACAGTGTGCCGCCATCGGCCTCGTCGAAAAATCCTTTGCGGTTGGAGATAGCCCCGGTGAAGGCGCCTTTAACGTGACCAAAGAGTTGTGAGTCGATCAACGATTCGGGAATCGCACCGCAGTTTACCGGAATAAAAGCATTGCCTGCTCGGGGCGAGGCATGATGAATAGCCTCGGCGATGACCTCCTTACCCGTGCCCGATTCACCCTGAATGATGACGGGTAAATTTCTGGGAGCCAGTTTTTTGGCCAAGGACACGGCATTACCCATCAGCACCGAATCTGTCTGAATGTGCTCAAAATGGGTATCAATACTTGGGGTCGTAGCTGCGATAGAACTCAACAGACCGTCTTGCCGTTGCAAGTACTCTATAGAGATATCAAAAGGCAGCTCAACTGGTGATAGCCCGTTTTGGAGGGAAGTCTGAACAAGCCGAGTGTCATACACACCTTTACCCAACAGCAGCCAATTTGCCACCATTGCTGGGGTGCCGGATGTGAGATTGAGGGTAATAATGCTATCTGTGCCGGAGAACTGTTCAAGCTCTTCCCGACAAACACTGTAGATGCCGGAATAGTCGATCGGACTAGCTAACGAAGCCTGCCGGAAAGAGATTTTAGCTTCACGATTTTGTTTGCGAAGAAGCGCGCTCAGCCAAGCCTTGTACTGGGGAACACGGTCAAACCAATCGTTGGCAAGGATACGCACCTCTTCAAAAGGGGCATCCGAATCTAGCAGAATGGATGCAATGGGGCCGCGCTGTCCTTTGGACTCTGCATCCAGGTCATGCTTACCCAGCCAACTGAGAAGAATCCGTTTCTTGATCACGCCACAAACTCCATTACAAACATGTAATGGAATTTACCATGCGGCCATCAACAAGTCTTTCTCGCTTATGTAGCAACGGGCAAGAAACTGGCCTGCCTGAGTCAGGTTTTGATCACACTCCGTCAACCTTGCCAAGCTCATGGCCCCTAAGGGGTCATTTATCACGTCAATAGCGTATCAAGCTCTATGCAACTGGCGTTTAAAAGCACTGTGGGATTTTGTAGGTAGAGGCTCAACGTTCTAAAGCATGCAGCCAAGTCAGTTCTTATCTTCAACGACCGCCAAAACTTTGTTAATACCATTACGAAGTCGATTCTTCCACTCTTCTTTCAGTGCAGAGTCCGTCTTTGTCTTCTCAGTTTTCTTGTCGAATTTAGGCGGGTGACTAGGCCGTTCGTAACTTAGCGTATGATTGGCTACAACTCTAAAATTCCACTTCCTTTTGTTCACGTAGCTCTGGAGAATTTCTTCTACCCCCCTATCTCCGCCACTTTTCAAGCACAAAACCAAGTTGCTAAGCGGGTGAGGTTTAGGCAAGCACTCTGTATCTACCTCAATGATCGTCAGCTTAACTTTTCGGGCGGAAAAGCTTGCGATGTGACATCGTTGTATCGATGGGGCGTCAGGCTTCTGCTTTTTTCTAGACCGCCTCTTGGGTGCTGGAGAGGGAAGCTGTTTACACGCGACTTTTAGGTCTTTGTACTCCTCTAGCTTCGCGAGTTCCTTAATAACCTTTTCAAATAACTCAAACTGGGGCGTTTCTTCGGCGTCTTCAAGGTCTGATAAATCGTCATTGTTCACCGCATTACCAACGGCATAATCCAGCGCTTTCGCCTTGCCGTCGATTTCGGGCTGCCCCGCACTCACCTTCTGGGTGGCGCCCCCATCATTCTTTTTAACGAGGGGGTTTGTAGCGATACGCGTCCGGTCACCCGTTAAAGAAGACAGGTCTTGCCCTCTGAAAGTCATACAAAAACCACCACCTTCGCGCTGGAGGTGCTCACCCTGAGTGATACCAGGTATCTCATGAAAATCGACCTCTAATTCAGGAGTATCCTTGGTTATTACTGGCCGCTTCCGCTTGCCTGGGGCATCTTCCGGCTCGCGGTAGCTAGGATGGTAAATCGATAAGTTTCTCGGTGGCTCGAACCAGGGATTGTCGAGACCCGTAACCTCTGCAAGTCTGAGATATTGCTGTGCCTGGTCGCTCTGGATATAGCCGCTAAAAGTCCAACCTCTAAGATCTGGGGGATCAAAGCGAAACTGCCAGTCCGATGACTCACATTGCTGGAAGTATCGAAAAATACTGTGGACGCTCTTCTCAGCACGCTCATCTAGATACAACCACGCCAGGTGCGCTCGATCCTGCCTGGTTTTTAGATGACTTAACGGGTAGTTACATAATCCGTTGAATCGGATTTGCGTAGCGCCATCCTCTCGTACAATGTCCGCTAGACTGCCCAGTCCCGCTGGCCGAAACGCAGCTCGAACAAGATGGGTGTTATGCAAAAACAGCACCCTCGCCAGTTCGACATGCCGAATGTATATCAACTCGCCCGAGGTGCTTCTTAAAGCGACCCACCAATTCTTGATTTTATTGCCTTGCCGGCTCCCTTCAATTTTTTGGACCTCAAAAGACTTCTGCTCTCGACTTCGATCAGTAATTCGCTTCACCCCCTCGTAGGTACTCCCCACAACGAGCATATTTAGCAGCTCTAGAGGAATCGCCTTGATGTCGTGCCCGAGAAATTTAACATCTATCGTTGGCGATAGCCTACCGAGCAGTCCTTTAGGCACTCGAATTGAACCGATCCAGGTAAGTGAACGCGATGGAGGGAATGAACGAAGGGCGTTGCCAGGCCTTGAGGTCCAATCGGAGTATTTCCCGTGCAGGTTGGCGACACCGTTCTTTACTGAGGCCAGAAGCCCTCTCGACGACATGGGTTGCTATTCCTTCATCCCTAAAGCGTGGGGATTGACGTAGCCGCACCATGGCAGCCGCTATTCGACGGGTCTGATATTCCTCTATCGATTCCGCATAGGCTACAAAAAAAGCTTTGCAAAATGGTAGCTTATCAAACTTCTTATCAATCCAGCTAACTCTCCCGACCTGCCTAGCAAACCATTTTCTAGAGCGCCGTGGCCCTTCCAGCGTAAAGCGTAACTGATATTCAATCTTCAGCATTTGCCGAACTAACGCTCTGTCTCGAAGACCCCAATCAACACGATTAGAAGGTGTGTTGAGCAAAGCCTGAGGCCGGTTCTTCTCGTACCACACTCGATCAAACCGATACAACCATGAATAAACGCGAGCACCGTCTTGGCTAGACCTGATTGCAGAGAGTGAATCACCAAAGTGACTGCGAAGCCTCCTCCACTGTGATCGGTAGATCTCACGTCGCTCGGCCGCCTTCGAATTGGTGTAGGTTTTCTTAGGTAGTGTGCGGGGGTAGGTAAGAGCTGTATCCAGAATACTTTTTATCCCAGCGAAGTCTGTACCTATCGCTTCACAACAGACCAAGTGCTGCAGGTAAGAAAACGGGCGACGGTGCTTTCTAAACAGCCCGATCAACCAGTGATTTTCGACCTGAAGGTTCAACCCATTTCGTTGAAGCCAGGACTTGCCCCAGTGGGCTTTAACCGCCTTTGCAATCTGCCAATGATCGATCGCACCCCTGACTACCATCCCATTATTGCGAGCCAACTGTTGATAGAAATGCGTCCACTGCACAAAGCTCGGTGGCTCATAGTGACCTGAAAGCAACTCCTTAACACTCCCAGCCAGTGCCAGATCCTTCGCCTTGGGAGTGTCCTTGAATTCATGACGAATTTCCACCCCTCTAGTACCCACGAACCTGTGGCGATGGGACGAATAAAGCGGCACGCCTGAATCCGACAAACCACATTGGTGCTCAGGACAACAATCCACGCCCGGACACTGGAAAAGGCGCTGCCAGTAGGTAAACCCTAAGCGTTCTTGTTGTTTTCGCCAGCAAAATGGGCAGTAGCGGTAACTCTGCGGCCAAATCAGGTTCGATGCACAGATTCCTGACCGCACAGCGAAGGTATTGAGACGACGCTCAATCAAATCCTTAACTAGATTTTGATAACGATCGCGAGGCACGAACGGCTGAAATATGGGTAGGAGAGTATGGCCGGATACGACACTCTCTGGGTCGGTCCTCCATAGACCTCCAACGTTTAGGAGAAGTTGTCTCAGATGCCCTTGAAATAACGGGGAAGGAACAACCGTCCGACTCCCAAACAGCAGGTCTAGCGCAACCTTGTCTTCAACTATCCCTTGCCGGTGGGTAAAACGCGCCAAGATGCTGCCAAGTAGTTCATCGTTCTGAGACGTTGGGAATTGAGCAATCATCTAGACCACTATTTCCAGCACTGAGAGCTTCAGTTTAGCTCAGCCCAAAAACCTGGTGATCATTCAATCGCTTGCTCTACTCAGGTTTAGATTCAGGAATGTCTCCATCAAATGCTGCATGATCATTTTCATGAACTTGCTGTATCTTGGTCAGTGTATAACATTCAAATTATTAACTCAGAGGTACTCCCTAATATCCACTATGACCCCTGAACTCTTGTAGTTGGCATAACTCACCTTGGGGTCGTCATCTCTCAAAGGCCTAAGATCGCCAGAGGTATAACTCGGCCGTAATGGTGAGTTTTTTTGTTTTTCCGGCTTGGCTGGCTTTTTGTCTTCAAGACTATTGATGTGCGCTAATAATTCAAAAATATTCGCGCCTGGCTTCTCTTCCATAGCCTGAGCTGCCACCACGGGTGCTATATCAGTACCTATGCCGAGGCTAATAAGTAGCTCGAGTAGCTGGCTTTGCTTGTTCTTTTCTTCTGCTTGATCGGATATGCAATCTAATGTGGATAAATCTTCTGTTGGTTGGCTTAGGGAACCTGCGAATAAGTCCCGCCTTCTAACTCATTCTGACGATCAAGCTAGATTTACGGCTTAGCCGCGCGATTATTGGTCGTTTCT
>JAPHRD010000122.1 GCA_026196225.1 Motiliproteus sp. | reverse complement strand
GACGGTAAGAAACGACCAATAATCGCGCGGCTAAGCCGTAAATCTAGCTTGATCGTCAGAATGAGTTAGAAGGCGGGACTTATTCGCAGGTTCCCTAAGGCAGCGTATTGGATCGGATTTAGGTGCTGGCCTTAAAGGTCAGCCAGACCGGATATCCCGGTCAGAGAACGGAGATAGAGTTATGCATCCCGCTTTTTCAGTTTTAGTTTTTACCGTGATGTCAGGCGCCGGTTACGGCCTCATCACCTTGCTGGTTATCGGCCATCTCAGTGGCCTGGAACAGTTCCAGAATAGTAGTCTGGTTCTGTCCGCTGGCATCATTGCCCTGGCGTTAATTACCGGAGGCTTGATGTCTTCGACATTGCACTTGGCTAACCCCAAGAATGCCTGGCGTGCATTCAGTCGTTTCAAAACATCCTGGCTGTCCCGAGAGGCGGTTTTTGCAGTGCTATTCTTCCCCTTTGTGCTGCTCTACCTGGGGGCCGTCTGGGGTGTTGAAGCACTGGCGGGTATACAGACAGTGGTGGGTGTCATTACCGCGGTATTGGCCATGACCACTCTGTTCTGCACCAGCATGATCTACGCCAGCCTGAAAACCATCCGCCAGTGGAATTCTTCCCTGACGCCGGTGAGCTATATCGCCCTGGGGTTGATGTCTGGTGGCTTGATGTTAGCTGCGGTGGACGCGGTAGCTTCCGGCAGCAGTGATCAACTGTTGCTACAACTGGCGCTGGCGTTGGTGGTACTGGGTGCGGTGGTCAAACTGATCTATCTGTTCTGGATCGGTCGCCCGGCGGGCAGCACCATCAACACCGCGACAGGCTTTACTCAAGCCAGCGTACGTCTGTTGGATCAGGGGCATACTTCTAACGGCTTTTTGAACGATGAATTCGGTTATACCGTCGAGGCCAACAAGCTGGTTAACCTGCGCCGTTTGATGGTGGTGGTTGCCTTTGTTATTCCCTTCCTGCTGTTGCTGACGGCCAATACTGCTCTGGTGGTGTTGGCTGCGCTGTTGGCCGTGGCTGGATTGTTGGTTGAACGTTGGTTGTTCTTCGCTGAAGCCCGTCACGTAGTGCGCTTGTTTCACGGCGAGCAGCGGGTTTAAAACAGCCCGAACCTTATACGTACACACAGGCCCATACTATGAACTTTGAAACCCGTAATCCCGCCACTGGTGAGTTGATCGAACAGTACGATTTTCTTCCCGATAGTATTCTCGAGCAACGCCTGGATAGTGCGCGACAGGCCGCTGGGGCCTGGGCTGCTAGCTCCTTTGACAGCCGTTCGGCGCTGATGAAGTCCGTTGCCAAGCAGTTGCATAAACAGCGGGATAGTCTGGCAGAAATGGTGTCGCTGGAGATGGGTAAGCTGCTCGCGGAAGCCTATGTTGAGATCGATAAATGTATCTCCGCCTGCGACTACTATGCCGATAACGCCGAGTCTATGCTGCAGGACGAGTTGGTCGAAACACCCGCCAAACGAAGCCTGATCAGCTACGATCCTATCGGTGTGGTACTGGCCGTCATGCCCTGGAACTTCCCCCTGTGGCAGGTGTTCCGTTGTCTGGTGCCGGCGCTGATGTCGGGCAATGGTCTGCTACTCAAACACGCTCCCAATGTCCCGAAGTGTGCTCAGGCTATCGAGCAGATCCTATGGGATGCGGGTTCCCCGGTTGGGCTGGTGACTAACTTGATGATTTCGGTTGAGCAGACCGGCAGGGTGATTGCAGACCCTCGGGTACAGGGTGTCAGCTTTACCGGCAGTGAAGGCGCGGGGCGTCAGATCGCTGCACTGGCGGGCCAGAACCTCAAAAAATTGGTGCTGGAACTCGGTGGCTCCGATCCCTTTATTGTGTTGGAAGATGCCGATCTGGATCGAGCGGTGGATGTGGCCATTGCGGCCCGTTATGCCAATGCGGGGCAGATCTGTATCGCCGCTAAACGTTTTTTGGTGGTGTCTGAGCGAGTGCAGGAATTTACCGATCTGCTGGTGGCTAGGGCGTCACTCTTAGAAGCGGGTGACCCTCAGGCTCCGGATACCACCCTCGGGCCTATGGCTCGAGCCGATCTCAGGGATCAGCTTCATCAGCAAGTCCAGGACAGTATCTCTCAGGGGGCCAAACCGTTGTTGGGGTGTGAGCCTTTGGCAGGGGATGGATATTATTATGCGCCCTCGGTTTTGGCGGGCGTAGAGCCGGGCATGACCGCATTTAACGAAGAGATCTTTGGGCCTGTGGCGAGTATCGTTGAAGTGAAAGATGAAGCGGATGCAGTGGCTAAGGCCAACGCTACTCGTTTTGGTCTTGGAGCCTGTGTCTGGACCCGGGATATTAAGCGCGGTGAGAAGCTGCTGCGGCAGTTGGATGTAGGTAATGCCTTCCTCAACGGCCAGGTGCGCAGTGATATTCGTATGCCTTTTGGCGGCACCAAATCATCGGGTTTGGGGCGTGAATTGGGTGCCAGTGGTATCCGTGAGTTCTGTAACGCCAAATCCATCTGGATCGACGGTTAAAAGTCAGAATAGCGGAGCCAGGTGCGTATCTGGCTCCGAATCTTCAGCGTCTGATCAGGCGTTTTTCAAGGTCTCAACCAGTGACCGCATCTCTGCAATCTTGGCCCGCATCACGATTTCCATCTGATTCAGGTCTTCGACAATCTTAGTGGGTTGATCGATGACTTGAGACTCGCCCCCTGTTAGTTCGGTCAGTTCCGCAATAGCTCGTTCCAAACGGTCACAGCGCTTCTCCGCGCCTTTCATATGATGTTGCAGATCGTATTGCAGGTTCAGCGCAGAATGGTTGCGTACAAAGGTGAATTTCTTACTGCTGGAGCGCTTCGAATCGTCCGGGCGGCTGAAACAGATCTTCAGCACGTCAGCATGCTTGCCATGTTCAACTTTGAAGTGGCTGATTTCATCGATGGCCTTAATGCCCATCTCTTCCAGCATTGGATATTTGCTCATCGTTTATCTCCCAAAAATAGGCCAGCGGTTACATCCACAGACTTTCAGCGCAGGCAAGCAATAGGTTGATGAGCCAATACCACAACGGGAAACCACAGCACACTTCTTGAGAAGGTGACAACAGAGGGGATCAGGTAGGGGTAGCTTGCCGATTTAAGGTTCGAAGCAGGCCTCAGTAAGAATGGACTGCAGGTATAACGAACAATGGCTGCTGAAAATCTTGTTATGGGCGCGATTATAGGAATCGCAGTATCCCTGGCTTAGGGCCAGTACAATATAACCCTTGGGGCCAGTTTGGTGAGAGTGGTATCTGCCTCTTCACAGAGACGCGCTTTTAGTCGCGATAAATAGTGATATTGTCACCCTCCTGCAGCAGTCGGTGAGCACATTGACGGCGAGAAATAGCACCAAAATTATGGGCCACTTTTAAAGCATAATCAGCTAGTGCCATCTTCTCGATCAGGTATTCCAGGGTAGAGCCTGTGGGCAATTGGCAGACTTGGCCGTTTACTTCGACCTGGACTCTGGAATGCTCGCGGTAAATTGTCACGGTGCTCAGCTCCCGATGGAATCTTGCTGACTCTATTATTGCCCCACCAGCTCTTTTATTAAGGGCCAGATCTTGGCACCTCGATGGTCCAGAAAACTGGTATCAATGCTGCTATTTAACTGGTTCTAACTCCTCTAGCCCCGTCCGAATTACCTTGAGCTTAACGAGGAAGCGCCTGCTGGCCATCTTCACTTTATAAAACAATAACAGGCTCCTAACAGGAGGGTTCTATGACCAACGATGCCAAGCAAAATGTAGCCACTCAGGCGGTCGCCAACGATAAGAAACACGTATGGCACCACATCACCCAGCACAAGCCTTTTGAAGAAAACGATCCTATGGTGATCGTTAAGGGTGAAGGCATGCGGGTATGGGATGCCAAAGGAAATGAATACCTGGATGCGGTATCCGGTGCGGTTTGGACCGTGAACGTTGGCTACGGTCGTACCGAAATCGCCGATGCGGTTCGTGATCAGCTGGTCACTCTGAACTACTTTGCTCAGACCGCCGGTAACATCCCCGCAGCTCAGTTCGCCGAGAAGTTGATTGATAAGATGCCAGGCATGAGCCGGGTTTATTACTCCAACTCCGGTTCTGAAGCTAACGAGAAGGCGTTCAAGATTGTTCGCCAGATCGCTGAGAAAAAGTACGGCGGCAAGAAGCATAAGATCCTGTTCCGTGAGCGTGATTACCACGGCACCACTATCACCGCTCTCAGTGCTACCGGTCAGTACGAGCGTAAGAACCAGTACGGTCCTTTCACCCCTGGTTTCGTTGAAGTGCCACACTGCTGCGAATACCGGGCTCAGGATGGTGCCAATACCGAAAACTACGGTGTCTGGGCCGCTGATCAGATCGAGAAAGTGATTCTGGCTGAAGGTGCCGACACGGTGGGTGCTTTGTGCCTGGAGCCGATCACCGCCGGTGGTGGTGTAATCGAGCCGCCTCAGGGCTACTGGGGTCGTGTTCAGGAGATCTGCAAAAAGTACGATATCCTGCTGCACATCGATGAAGTGGTTTGTGGTTTGGGCCGTACCGGTAAGTGGTTCGGCTACCAGCACTACGGTATCCAGCCTGATATGGTGACGATGGCCAAGGGTGTGGCTTCCGGCTACGCGGCGATCTCTTGCACCGTGACGACTGAAGAGGTTTTTGCGGCCTTTAAGGAAGATGACGATGCCCGTATGGGTTACTTCCGAGATATCTCCACTTTTGGTGGCTGCACCGCCGGTCCTGCGGCAGCGCTAGTCAACATGGAGATCATCGAGAATGAGAACCTGTTGGAGAACGTTACCCACATGGGTGAGTACCTGATGGGTCGTCTTGAAGATCTGAAAGCTAAGTACAACATCATTGGCGATGTCCGTGGGAAAGGTCTGTTTGCCGGTTTCGAACTGGTTAAAGATCGCACCACCAAAGAGCCTGTCGATGAGAGTCTGCCAATTGCTATCGGTGCCGATTGCATGAAGCAGGGTGTGATCATCGGTCGTACCAACCGTTCCTTCAAGGAGTTTAACAATACCGTATGCCTGAGCCCGGCGCTGATCGCCACCCAGGCTGATATCGACACTATTGTTGATGCTATTGATGGTGCGCTGTCCCGTTTGGCTCCCAATAGCTAAAACGACGACCCTAAAAAAGCCACTCCGGGTTAGGACCTGGGGTGGCTTTTCACTATCCAGACCTTGGTTGTGCTCCAACTTATTATTTTTAATGGTATTGTTGGGCGATATTGAACAGTTGTAGGTGGCCTCCTCAGCAATCAAATCTTAATTTGCTGAGATGAACACAGTGGTATGTAAACAGTTGTATCTACTATCTTTCCTATAGTAAGCCGGGCCGTAGATCGACTGTGGTAACCGGCGGATCGAAACGGGGTCGCTTTATGTTCCAGCTTTTTCATCTGTCCGCGGATAAGGATACCAGTCTCCAGCAGCAGCTCAGGGAGCAGATCGCAGCGGCAATCCTCAACGGTAATATCCCCGTAGATAGCCCTTTGCCCTCCAGCCGTAAACTGGCCAAACAGCTGAGTATCGCCCGAAATACGGTGGTTCTGGCCTATGAACATCTATTGGATGATGGCTATCTGATCGCAAAGGAGCGTAGTGGCTACTACGTTAATCCTGAGATTCTTCACGGTAAGGTGAAGATAGAGGAGAAGTTGCCAAAACCCGTGGAAGGCACACCGCCGATTTGGGGAGAGAAGCTGAAAGTCCATCCCTCTCAGCAGACCAATGTTAAAAAACCTCGCGACTGGCAAAAATATCCGTTCCCCTTTATCTACGGTCAGTTTGATCCCACTTTGTTTCCTACCAATAACTGGCGGGAGTGTTGCAAAGATGCGGTTAGTGTCCCCGCCATTCGTGACTGGGCATCAGACCGTTTCGATAATGATGATCCTCTATTGGTGGAACAGATCCGCACCCGATTGTTGCCACGTCGGGGTGTCTGGGCTTCTGCCGAACAGATCCTGGTAACCGTTGGCGCTCAGCAGTCGCTCTACCTACTGGCCCGGTTGTTGTTGGATAAAGACAGCGTGATGGGAATTGAAGACCCTGGCTACGCGGATATCCGCAATATCGCCACCCTCAATCCTTCCAAGGTGGTTCCTCTGGCGGTGGATGAGGACGGGATGATTATTGATGAATCCCTGGACGATTGTGACTGCGTGTTTACCACGCCCAGCCATCATTGTCCTACCACTGTCACCATGCCCATCGAACGGCGTTACGAGTTGCTGCAGAAAGCCATCGACAATGATTTTGTGATCATCGAGGATGACTACGAAAGCGAAACCAATTTTAAATCCAATCCCATACCGGCACTCAAAAGCCTCGATAACTGCGATCGGGTTATTTACGTGGGCAGCCTCTCCAAAACTTTGGCTCCGGGCCTGCGTCTGGGCTACCTGGTGGGTCCTGCAGAGTTTATTCGCGAAGCGAGGGCATTGCGTCGGTTGATGGTGCGTCATCCAGCCGCCAATAACCAACGCTCGGTGGCACTGTTTTTGGAACGTGGTTATCACGATGCGCTGATTATGAACATCATGCGCGCCTACGAAGAGCGTTGGCATCAGATGGGCAGCGCGCTGTCGGAATATATGCCGGCATCCTTTCTGAAACCCACTTTTGGCGGCTCCTGCTATTGGGTCAAAGGCCCAGACGGATTGGATGCACGACTACTGCGTAAAGAAGCCGCTGACCGGGGGATTCTGATCGAGCCTGGTGACATCCATTTCCAGGGCGAGAATCCGCCTCTTAACTATTTCCGCCTGGGCTATTCGTCTATCGCCGCCGACCGTATCGCGCCGGGTATCAAGGCGCTGGCCGAGCTGATTGAAGATATGGTTTGATCAAGCCCATCGCTCGATGTTTCTGAAATCTATAGCTAGATTTTGTCATCCTGAAAAGTCACCGGCGGGATGGCGCGGCGATTAACATCCAATTGGAATATGTCTGGGCGGCCGTAATGGCCAGATACATCCAGGGATTTTCGGGCGTTTTTAGCTTCTTCCAGATCAATGTCAGCGTAAAGAATGGACTTTTCCTTGTGTAAGGGCCCCGCCACTATGCCTCCGAAAGGTTTTACTACTACGGCTCCCCCGGTATTGATCCAGTCATCATTTGGGAACAGCTGGGACTTGCCGGGAAAGTCATCGGGTATGTCGTCACCGGTGAGCGCCGTTGCGGTGCTCAATACCCAGCAGCCACCCTCTCTGGCGATGTGATTCATCGAGGCAACCCAGGTATCACCATTATCCCAGGTGGGGGCAATGTATAGATCGATGTCTTGGCTATACAGCGCAAAGCGAGCCAGTGGCATATAGCTTTCCCAGCAGATTAGACAACCCAGGCGACCGGCCGCAGTCTCAACTACTTTCAGTCCGGAAGCATCACCCATGCCCCACACCATACGCTCTGGATTAGTAGGCATTAGCTTGCGATGTCTGTTGACCAAGCGGCCATCGGCGTCGATTACAAACAGCGAATTAAACAGCGTCGAACCACTGAATTCAGACTCCAATTCATGGGCGCCCATGACCACCACTATTTGGTGTTTAGCCGCAGCCTGGCAAATAGGCTCTAAATCCCCCGCCTTGAGATCTACTGCGTTGGCTCTCAGCTTTGCATGAATCTGATTACTGAGGCCGATGTCGCCTCCAGGTTTGAGCCGCCAGATCCAGGTCGGATAGCCGGGCAGGTAGGCTTCCGGAAAAACGATCAGTTTTGCACCATTGTTTGCGGCCTCTTCGATGGTGTCTATTGCCAGGGATATTGAAGCCCCAAGATTTAACAAAACCGGAGGTTTCTGTGAGATCGATACCTTTGTCATCCTGTTCCTCCTTGGTTATTGGATTTGGAAATTACTCTTCAACAACATCGCCGGAACCTCCCATCTCTGCTGGCACATCCTTCAATTTGGTTACTCCATCTTTTAGCGCCAGTCGATGCTCCTGATAGTGCACATGGACGCCAGCATCGAAGGGGAAGCCAGGAATAATGGCTGCAAATACATCAACCAGCCCCATACCAGGATGCTCAGAAAAAATGTGTCCGCCACAGGTTTTACACCACTTTCGGTGGCTGTTGGCTGTTTTGTTATAGCTGGCAATCTGATCTTTGCCTTTGAGAACTTTTACATTCTCAGGCGCCCACAGGGTGAAGGCATTCACTGGTGAAGCAGACCAATGGCGGCAGGATTCGCAATGACAGTAGCCCATAGCAGCAGGTTCACCGCACACTTGAATCTGGACGGCTCCACAGAAACAGCTTCCTTGATAACTTGGCTTAGGGTTCATCGTTTCGCTCCTTTTAAATTGATATAACTGGAGGCGGATTGGCCTTAGTTTCAAACTGAGGCAGCTGATGCTGGCAGAGGTATCTTTGCGGGAAGTGATGGTTCATCTGTGCCCCGATTTTTATGAATAAAAATCTAGTCGAAGGCCGGGACAGCATATAACCAACCGAAGATTTCGGTTCTTTAACTGTAGTCAGGATTGGATGGAATTCCTTTTCAGTGAAGGAATATTAGTCCATATCGGTAGGGAAGGTGATCGGTATTGCCGGAAATAAATGCGATGAATGGTGGAGGTCGGCTAGGGTAACTGGTGTGCTTTACGCTCTGTAGCGTTGGTTTCAACCGCTCTCAGGGATTGTCCTAGCCTTAAATTACACGCGTAAATAAAAAACGCCTGCCAGGTTTGCCTGGCAGGCGTTGAACCGCAAGATCAATGTAAAAACCTTGCTTCCCCTTCAATCGAACAACTTTGGCTTAGTTAAGCGTTGGTACTTGCTTAACTATTTCTTCAACACTGTCAGACGCTTTTTTGGCAATGTCTTCTACCACAGGAACCATCTCTTCCTTGGCTTCGGTCATGACAGCAATACTGCTTTCGGTAGTTTCAGTCATCTTGGAGCCCAGTGTCTTGTAGTAAGTGGTCTGGGATTCCAGAAATGCCTTAGGCGTGGTGCAGCTGGACAGCTCTTTCATCTGTTCAACGCTGGCGTTGATCATGGCCGTCATAGACTCTGTCTGAATAGTGGCCAGCTTCTCGATCATCTTTTGGTTGGATTCAGCCAACACGACTACAGGCTGCATGCGTTCTTTCATCTCGGAAATAATGTTGTCGTACATAATGTCACCTCGAAATGTTGCAGTGCAATAATTTGTGTTACCTATATTAGATGCCTTGAATGATAAATGTCAATCTAAAATTTGCTGCGGTGCAAAATTGGTGATCTGTGACCTGATGTGATTTGCCAGTATGACTGCGCTCACAGTTGATATGACCGACTGCCAGAGGTTTGCTGGATGATCTGTATGCTCGAAGAGATCGCTGGCACTGGGGAACAAGTTCCGATCCTGCTAATAACGCTGTCTGTTCCTAGTGGCCAAACAGTAGGGACAATGCGCCTGCTACCAGTGTCGAGAACAATGCGCCAAAGACGATTCGAGAAGACTTTTTCTGCAACGGAAGTAGGCAGCCTAAGCCAGCAGTAACTAATGCCAAGACTGCCAAGATATGCAGAGGCTCGCTATAGAGGTGGTCTGGAATGGTGCCGAAGCTCCAGTACACAATCCCGATCCACAACCCATAGAGTGTTATAGCGGCGGCAATAAAAACGGTTAGGAACTTTTTGAAGGTTTTCATACTTCTTACGTCATCGGCGTGTTGGCTGAAGTCAGTGATTGTAACGCCTTATAAGCCGAACAACTTGATTTAGGTCCAGCGTGATTTCGATGGCTCGAAATTTATAGAAATTCGCCCCCCCGTTGACTCTCTTGGGCTGCATTTACGCGAAGCCAAAGATAGGGGTATGGCGTCTGGGACTTTTAGCGCAAACGATATGGAATGCCGCGGTCAGAAATCTTTGTAGCTGACTCTCTCTGGCTGAATTAGCTACCTAAAATCGTGCGAGTAAATATAGAACTCTGGTAAAGGTGCTCAGGAATTTTATCTTCGATTTTGGCGTGAAGGGCCGGTAGCTTTGACCAGTGAACCCCTTGTTTATGGTGGTGTGCTGTGTGGTAGCCGAGGTTGCCAGTCAATCGATTAAATAGCGGATCCAGGTTGTTGTAGGAAGCTTCAAATTCGTCTTGAGTATCCAAGCCTGAATGATGATCGTAGGTGACATAGGCGGTGAACAGAAGGCTGGTAATCATGGGCAATACAAACAGCATCAATCCCGCAACTGGGTTGTACCAGACCAGAATGGCAACGATAAGGAATGTGATCGCGGAATAGATCAAAAAGGTGGATTGCTGTTTGGGGTGTTTTTTCCCCACTTGAAAGCCTCGAGTGTAAGAGGTCAGGGCAACATTAAGGGTGTATTCGACCATTCCCATTTGAGTGCCGTCTTTACGTTTCCAACGGCTCTCATCCTGTTCTTGATCGAGAAAGTTTAAATGGTGGCCCAGCACATGGTGGAGGCGCCACAGGTGTGTCGTCACGCCTGTGTGCAGAGCGTAAGCAAATTCTAAACCGCGATTGAGAAACGTCTGTCTGAAGGTGAAAAGGTGTTGGTGGTGGTGATTCCAAGCGCAGATAACGCCCTTTGGCAGTAGCATTAACAGGTAGTAGCCAGTCAGCAGGGCGATATTGCTGACTGTAAAGTACAGAATAAAATCAATAACGGTCAGTGTTAGAACGATAAAGACAGGCCAGCGATCTTCTTTGTATCTGAAAATACTCAATCCATCTTGTTTTTTTTGCATTCTATTCACAGACCTTTCTAGTTATTTAAGCAATATTTATCAGTATGTTAATAAAACTTCACTGCCGATTTTCTCTTGCCTGTCGTTAGCCTGTCGATTCAGAAAGTGGTTAATTTTCAGTGAAAAGAAGGCAAAAACGCATGGCAAGATAAAGCAAAAACCCGAAGCTGTATATAAGCATAAAGCCGCTACAGTTAGGCTCAGGGCAATGAGGGGGACTATTACTTTGTATTTGAATTGGGAAATCTTTTCTGCATCACTGTACAGCCACTGGCCGGCTAAGGAAGGTCTGATTAAGTCCCGCCACATAACATGGCACAATGATGCACCACACCTTCCAGCATACGGTGCCATCAGTGGATCAGCTTAGCTTTTCGGAGGTCGAACATAACACCAAGCGCAAACGTACTCGTCGAGAGATCTTTCTTGATGAGATGGACCGCGCCGTACCTTGGGCACAGCTATATCCATCATTGAGCCCTTCTACTCAAAAGCGGGTAATAGCCGTAGGCCATATCCGCCTAGCACGATGCTACGGATTCATTGCATGCAGCAATGGTATTGTCTGAGCGATCCAGTCATGGAAGAAGCTCTGTATGAGATTGCCTTCATT
>JAPHRD010000132.1 GCA_026196225.1 Motiliproteus sp. | reverse complement strand
ATTGTTGGTTGTTTCTTCAGCAAGCATTTCGCTGACCTGTTCAATTGATTCTGACTGAGGTTTTTTTGACCTTTCCTTAAACAACAGTACCCAGCTGTATATCACCGGTAAAACCACCAGACAAAGGAGGGTGACACTGACCATGCCGCCCACCATGGGTGCGGCGATCCGCTGCATAACTTCGGAACCGGTTCCGTGGCTCCACATTATTGGAATCAGACCGGCGATTATGGCAACTGCAGTCATGGCGATAGGACGCACACGCTCAGCGGTTCCTGACTGCACCGCCTCGCGCAGTTGTTGCGTGGTCAACAAAGCGTTGTCACTACCAAGCGCCCTGCGTTTGGCCGCTACCGCCTGATCTATAAAGGTCAGTACCAGCACACCAATCTCAGCTGCAACACCGGCAAGGGCGATGAAGCCAACTACAACGGCAACCGAGAGATTGAAACCCAACCAGTAAATCAGCCAAATACCACCCACTAGTCCAAATGGGATGGACAGCATGACCACCAGCGGAGCACTGATATTGCGGAAGTTGAAGTAGAGCAGTAGAAAGATGATCAGCAGCGTTGCAGGCACAACGATTTTCAATCGCTCGGCTGCGCGCTCCATATATTCATACTGACCCGACCAACTAATGGAATAACCGGCCGGCAAATTGATCTGTTCAGCGACAGCCTTCTTAGCCTCTTTAACGTAACCACCAATGTCGGAGACATAGATATCCACGTAGATCCAGGATGTCAGACGTGCATCTTCACTTTTAATACCCGGTGGTCCGCGACGCAGTTCTAGATCAGCCAGCTGCGCCAAGGGTACCTGAGCGCCATTGGGTGTAGGCACAAGCACCCGTTTAAGAGATGAAACATCATCCCGCAGCTCACGGGGATAGCGAATGCTGACCGGATACCGCTCCAACCCTTCTACGGTCTGAGTCACGTTCATGCCACCAATAGCAGTTTGAATAACCTCCTGAACGTCACCGACCGTCAGGCCGTAACGTGCAGCAGCATCTCGACGAATATCGAAATCGAGGTAGTAGCCCCCGACCGCTCGGTCACCAAATGCCGTTAAAGTCCCAGACACACCTCGAACCACCTGTTCGATTTCCAGCACCAGTTCTTCCAGCGTTGCCAAACTGGGTCCACTCACCTTGATCCCTACCGGAGTCTTGATACCCGTCGACAACATATCGATACGGGTTTTGATCGGCATGGTCCAGGCATTTGCCAATCCCGGAAACTTGATGGCGACATCCATCTCGTTCATCAATTCCTTGGTGGTTTTGGAAGGGTCGGGCCACTGCTCTTTGGGCTTCAACTTAACGGTGGTTTCGAGCATCCCCAAGGGGGCTGGGTCGGTCGCGGTACTAGCTCGTCCGGCCTTGCCGAAGACCCTTTCCACTTCTGGAAAACTGGCCAGAATCTTATCGGTCTGCTGTAGCAACTCCTTGGCTTTGGTTATGGAAACGCCGGGATAGGTGGTGGGCATATAGAGAATATCCCCCTCATCCAGCGGCGGCATAAACTCACTACCCAGCTTTGAAATAGGAATATAAGTAATGCCTACAACTACCAGCGCCACTAGCAGCGTCAGCCAGCGCCAGCGCATCGCCAATCCCAACACAGGTGTGTGCAACCAGTGCAGTAAACGATTGATAGGGTTTTTGGCCTCAGGCAGTATCTTGCCGCGAATAAAATAGCCCATCAGCACCGGCACCAAAGTGATGGCGAGAATTGCCGCCGCAGCCATGGCGTAGGTTTTGGTAAAAGCCAGCGGACTGAACATCCGCCCCTCTTGCGCCTGCAGGGTGAATACGGGAAGGAAGGACACCGTAATAATCAGCAATGAAAAGAACAGCGCCGGTCCCACTTCGCGAGCAGACTCGGCGATTGCATTCCAGCGTTCTCGATTGCTAAGCTCCCGTTGCAATCTTTGGTGTGCCAATTCGAGATGCTTATGGGCGTTCTCGATCATCACGATAGCCCCATCCACCATGGCACCGATTGCGATGGCGATACCACCCAGCGACATGATGTTGGCGTTGATTCCCTGCAGCTGCATCACAATAAAAGCCATCAAAATACCGATGGGCAGAGTAATGATCGCCACCAAGGCAGAACGGGCATGGAGCAGGAACAATATGCACACCACGGAAACTACGATCGATTCTTCAACCAGTTTTTCCACCAGATTGGTTACCGCTCGTTGAATCAAGTCGCCCCGGTCATACACCGGTATGATTTCAACCCCAGCCGGCAACCCTGGTTTAAGCTGTTCCAATCGTTCTTTCACCAGCTCAATAGTGGCCTGGGCAAGCGATGTTAGACGATATTGCCCAAGGGCTTCATGCCAGAATCGTCAAATTCACTTCTGTTGCACCTCTCAGTAGAAGCAGCGAAGAACTCACACGTTTTCAACATTACGTAATTTTTACCCTGCTGGGCATTCCCTGCATGACCTTGTTTGGGTTTGAAAATCTTCACAGCAACCCAACTGTGTTCCTACTCGCCTTGTTATCTGGTACCGGGTTGACTGCCGGTGTCATCATACTTCGCCATGTTTATAACGGCATTTGGATATACCGAACTAACGCTGTCATATTTATCATCTTGATCGCCTATATGGTTTTGATCGGCGGAGCTGGCGGTTCAAAGGTACTCTGGGTTTACACAGCTCCTCCGATCATGTGTTTTCTGCTGGGCGCGATTGAAGGCCTATTTTGGACAACCGTACTGCTAATCTGCATCGTACTAATATTCTGGTTTCCGCAACTGGAATTCTTCGACGTCTATGACTACCCAGCCGCCTTCAAATTACGCTTAGTCACTACCTATTCAATCTGTTCTATGATCGCTGTCTGGCTGGAGTATTCCAGGAACGCTTATTATCGGGACAGCCGCCAAAAAGCCGCCCGACTGGAGCAAAAAAATCAGGATCTAAAAGAGGAGATGAGAAATCGAATCCAACTCGAAAACAAACTGAGAGAGCTAGCAACAACAGATCCACTCACCGAGATTCTAAATCGTAGAGCGTTTTTCGAAGAGGCTGAAAAAGAGCTGCATAAACACCGGCGATTTGCAGACCCCTTCACTTTCGCCTTGCTGGATATCGATGACTTCAAACAGGTCAATGACCGCTATGGACATCCAATGGGCGATCAGTTGATCAAAGAAATATCAGCTCAGTGCGCTGCCTGCTTGCGGGAAATCGATATTATCGGTCGCATAGGTGGCGAAGAATTCGCTGTGATGATGATTAAGACACCTCAAGAAGAGGCTTTAAAAATTGCAGAGCGAATTAGAAGCACAGTGTCTGAGGTAATAGTCGCCCATCAACCCGATCCGATCTCCAGGACCATCAGCATTGGGCTATACACCTCTAAAGATGGATCTGAGGAGATCAATGAAATTTACCACAAAGCCGATACCGCCCTTTACAAGGCAAAAGAGAAAGGTAAAGACCGCGTACTAAGCTTGGCTGACTAGTAGTGAATAATTAAATCGAAGACAGTCTCTAAGACTCGTATTGGCAGCGTTGATTGCCATCCCACTTCATGCATCACCTTGTCGAAGTTTCAATTGGGACTTATTCAGAAAACGGCCATTCATCTTCAGCCAATATCTTGGCTTCAATCAGTTTCTCTCTGCGCTCGTTAATCTTGCTTTTCAGTTCGTCACGAATAAGTCGTATCGCCGGTGAGATCAGTTGGCGACTCGGTAGTACCAACCACATTTCTGTAAGCGGGATATTATAGTCAGGCATCAGCCGTTTTAATCTGCCTGACAACAGGTCTTCCGCTACATCAATAGCAGATTTTTTTGCGATACCAACACCATCAACACACCAGCGACGAACAATATCTCCATCATTCACTGCTCGGTTGCTGGCCATTTTAATTTTGTACTTTTGCTCCGCTCCGTAGAGCTCCCAACTGTCATGGACGACATCATATAGCTTATAGAAAAGCGCGTTATGTTCGGGCAGTTGGTCTGGAAATGTAGGCTCCCCATGCTCCCTGATATAGTCAGGTGCAGCGCATAACACATGGGGTATGTTGCAGATTTTAAAACCATACAGATTTAGATCTTGAACTGCGTCTTTGGTCATCGCCCGCAATGCTACATCAACTCCATCGCGGTAAAAGTCTGCACGGCTATCACTGGCATGCATACGTAAGGTGACAGATGGGTGTTTAGCCATAAACTCATTGAGCAATTCACGCATCAGGTTTCGCCCCATCTCTGATGACATTGCCATTCGTACTTCGCCTGTAATTGACTGCTGTTCTTCATGGATAAGAACTTGTCCCTGCTGCAATAGCTCCAGCGCCTGCTGGCATAAAGGAAGGAATCGTTCCCCCTCTGGCGATAGACGTAATTGACGAGTGGTACGCACAAACATTTGCGCTCCAAGTGCTTCCTCTATGCGTTTTAATGCCATGCTCGCCGCTGATGAACTCATGTCTAATTGGTTTGCCGCTGCGGTTATCGATTTAAGTTCTGCAACCTTTAGTAGCACCTGTAAATCTGCAATTTTCATAGTGTCTTCTTTAGTCCGGATGGAATAGCACGGCTCGCTTTATCTATGAATTATCCACGTTTTAACGAAAGTGTATTCAGTATTTTCCTGTTTTTCGAACAAAAGGCAAGCCATATACTGTTCACCATGCAAACACCACGGAGACTTCGGTATGAAACCTTTATTCAATGCATCGTTATTTGTTCTTGCAGCCACGCTACTAACATCCCCTACATTCGCAGCAGACAGTACTTCAAAAGTAGTCGCCGCAGACGATATTGAATGGGGCTATCTTAATCCTCTGCGAAGCGCGCTAAGTCCAGGGGCTGCGGACCTTTGGGGCGACCGCACAACAGATACAGCAACAGGTATGTTGGTGCGTTTTAGGAAGGGCTTCGAGTCGCCACCGCACATCCACAACATTACTTACCGTGGTGTTGTCATCAACGGTCTATTACACAATGATGATCCTAAGGCTGAAAAAATGTGGATGCCCGAAGGTTCATTCTGGACTCAACCCGCAGGAGAGGAACATACAACCGCTGCCGACGGTAAGACCAACCTGATTTATCTTGAAATTGATTCTGGCCCTTACCTGGTTAAGCCATCGAAGGAACACTTTGACAACGGTGAGCGCCCTTTAAATCTCCATAAAGACAATATTGCTTGGATGAACAACAGTGATCTACACGATATTAATGCTAAAGGTGTGAATGCAACCTTTGTTTGGGGAAGCACATCAGCTATGGGAGGTTCTATGGTGAAATTGCCTTCAGGTTTTAAAGGGGCTATCACAACGAAGGCAAGCGAATTTCGTGCGGTGGTTATCTCTGGTGAGGTGAACTATGACTCTAAAGATTACGATACTACAACCCTCAGCGCGGGTAGTTATGTAGAGTCAACAGGAAACTTTAATCATCAAATTGAAAACAAGAATGATAAAGAAGCAATCATATACATCCGCACTAACAGTAAGTACCAAGTGAATTAACGGCACAACGGTGCCTGTCTTTTAAGACACCAACACTGCCTAATGGAGCGGGGGAACAGCGTTTCCCCACTCGTTTACAAACACAGTATTATCCGCTTTTGGCCCTTAGCTGAACGTTACTGGAACCAAGCAGCTGTTGGTAGTCAAAACCATAGACGCCAAGAAACATAACCACTCATCTCATTAGACGATATTTTTTAATTAGCTCAATGATTTCATGATCGCTTACTACCGCTTCTAGAGCTTCATTCATTGATTGGCGCTGCGGAAGGAAAATATTAAAATTATCTTGTAGAACTTCTTTTACTTGAGCATCTGAGTTGGGGTCAAATTCCATCCCAGCATAAATGCATATTCGTTGAAGAGTAAATGCCTTGCTAGCCATTAATATAGATTTCCAATCTGATTGTTTTATCGAATTTTCAGGTAATGATAAAGCGTTGGCCCAATACCGACGACCAGCCATTTGAGAGGCTGGGTTACGCCTATTGTTGGCTCTTAGCCGCTATCGGCAAGGACGGAGTTCGGCAGCGCCTCAAAGACAGTTACCGACACAAATGAGCCGCAGGCGCATCAGCGATATGCAAAACCTGTATCGGCGAACTTGCCCCCTGATACTAACCGTTTTTCACAACCCCCTTGTCACAATCCCAGCGCAGGGTGGAAACCATCTTCGCGGCTTCAGGCGATAGGGGAATGCTTTTTAGCCTTTTCATGTTTTCCTCGGTGAAAAACAATTGTGCTTCATTAACCAGTTTTTCTGCCGCCACCAAGTTGGGTTCAACCTGCTCAGGCCAATCAACCGGCACGTCAATGTTCCCCTTCGATCCGTTTTTTTTAGCCTTTTCATCCAGTACCGTCAATGGCTTAAGAATGCTTTCAATCAACAACTGCCTGATATCCGCAGCAAAGATGCCCAACCCATCCAGCTGTTCAATATCCTGTAGCTGTTGGTCGCTGGCGTTATTTTCTATCAGAAGTCCAAAAACCGAACTTTCCTCCTTCTCCGTCTGTAACTCTTTCAGAGCGATAACCAGCTCCGATGGATAAGCTTTTTGAAAGTGGCTCAGCGATTGAAACAACCAGTTAGCCCCTTGAGGCATCTGCTTGATCTCTTTCACCCGCTCCTTAATGCGGCTGCTTTCGCTGACAAAAGTATCCAGATCCATGTCGCGGGTGACAGTTTTCGTCCTCGATGAACGGGTTGACGAAGTAGAGCTACGGCCTGACCGAGTTCGAGATCTCTTTGGAGGGATGAGCGCAGCAGGATCCATAAGACTGTTGGCGCAACTTTCGCAAATGCTACATTCCTCCCCGTTTGAGAGACGAACTAAATACCCCTTTTTATGGTTTTGATAACAGTTGGTGATACTGCAGCTGGCGATCTTTCTAGGAAAGGAATAAGAGGCCAGCACATACTTTAACCGTGACCGACTGGGTGGCACGGACGCCTCGAAATGGGGGCGATTGACGATATCTTCTAGCGAGTTGATGCTGATCTTGTCTTCCGTGTAAAAGTTTGCCATTGTTTTTGAGTCTCAGGCTACGGTAGGCGGCTATTAAATTCCGCGATACGAAGAGCTTCATAAAAGCACAGTTAGGCTACTCTGTACCAGGCCTAGTCACCTAGGGTGCTCTGATTAATGCATTGTTCCTCAGTGATAGGAGGCTGCAGTGTTCCGCGACCTCTAGGGCCCATTTATAGCGAACTATTAGTATAAAGAGCTCAACAAAAGAACTAAGCCCCTTAAGTCCAAAGAATCACGACGAGCAACTAAGGTGGGACAATCCACCCACCTCAAAGAACTCACGGGGTTTCAACCGATAGTATTTCTCCTCCACCTCCTTTGACTGTTCTGCATACGGCTGTGTCATCACCTCCTGCAGCTCTCGAACTAGAGAATAATTTCCCGCAGCAGCTTGCTGATAAGCCGGTACCACAAACCACTCTCGCAAACTGTATTTTGGGTTAACGAGTTTCATCTGCCCGGAGATTTCATCATTGGATCGGGGCGGACTAGCATTACCGTCGCTAGCGCTGTTGAGGAGCGCTTTCCATTTTGTGAGCCACTCGGTCCAGCGCTTATCCATCCCTTTGGGATCTGCAGCATAGTTCGAGCTATTGTAAAAGCTTTTCTTGAGGGGGCTTATATCGTCGGGTACCGACGAAAGCTCACGGAAGAAAATCGTGTAGTCGACAGCCGTTTGCATCATCAGTGTTTCTAGCTCACTGAGTAATTCTTTATAAAGCACCTTGTGAGACTCAGTGTTTAAAGCGCCAAGTCCCAGCTTGGATGCCCACATCCTATCCATTTCCGCCTGCATCGCTGTCGAAAATCCATTTTGAACCTCGTCGAGCTCTGGCAAATGCTCCGGATGTGACGCCAGCAACATCCGTAGTGCCGAACAAAACATGTCGAAGTTGCGTTGCGCTGCGTTTGGTTGATTCATAAAGGCGAAGTGATGTCCGCCCCCTGTCCAAGGTTGATAATGGGGGTTAAACAGATCGCTGAAACCAAAGGGACCGTAATCAAGTGTATAACCTCCGGCTGCACAGTTGTCGCTGTTGAAGTTACCCTGGCAGAAGCCGACGCGAATCCAGTTCGCCACCAGTGAGGTGAGGCGGTTACGAAACTCACTCGCCAGCAACAGCACTTTTTCTTGGGTGGTTAGTTGTTTATCGACGACATCAGCGTACTCACGATCAATCAAGTGCAACACGATTTTTTCGAGTTCTTCCATCGCTTTAGGGTGTTCATTTTTACGGGCACGACGGGCGAAAAGTTCCAGTTGGCCGACGCGAATAAACGACGGTGCGACACGTGTTGAGATAGCAACGGCCTCAGCTACAAGAATGTCAGGATTCTCCGAGCGCGAGCCCGGCGAGTACCACGGCCGATTTACCTTCTCCGTTTTCGAAACATATAAACTCAAAGACCGTGATGTGGGTACGGCAAGAGCGTGCATATGCTCCTGAGCCAAGAACTCGCGGATACTCGACCGCAATACAGCGCGACCGTCCGCGCCGCGGCAGTATGGCGTGCGGCCGCCACCTTTCAGCTGCATCTCCCAACGCTGGCCATTGATAACAGACTCAAGCACAGAAACGGCACGACCGTCTCCATATCCGTTGCCGGTTTGGAACGGACACTGCTGGGTGTATTCAGTGCCGTAGATGGAAAGTGCGTACCCGCTGGCCCAACCGATCTTGCGCATCGGCTCCGGCGCCTGGGAGATATCGCCAGAGAACATACGAACAAAGTCTGAAGAGGTTGCCATGCTGTCGGCGAAACCAAGCTCGGAAAAAAAGCTTTGGCTGTGAGCCACATACTCGGGGTCTTTGATGGGCGTCGGGGTGACGGGGACATAATGACCAGAAAAGACTTGTCGTGGAGCCTGGTCAGCACCGTTGGCAGTGGCGTCAGGATCACAGTTGAGGGAATCCATGAGGGAGTAGTTTGCCAACTCTGCAAGATCGTCGAGTGTCGATATAGTCGAGGAGCTTTTCTGTAGCAGTCGCGTTGTCATAGTTGTTTATACCAGGCTCGTAATACAGGATTCTAAAAATAGGGGCAGGTCTTGTTTCTTGCCCTACCCGGCTAAGAGCTTAACCATAAAGGAGACATGATTCCGGACTTGAATGGACACTCACTTTTAGCTTTATACCGCCGCCAAACTCAAGGAGATATAGATAGCGGCATATGTTTTCCATCTCCTTAGGGAAGTGCCCATTTTAGCCGGAGCCAGCGGTATTGGCGCTTGGGATCACTCCAATACAGATAAAGCATCCAATATATTTTCAGTGATCAGCGTTCGTTTAAACCGGTATGCGCTGTCATCTTCCAGTCGATAGAGTAACCATGATGAAAGTGCACTCAGGGTATCATCGTCAATCTGACCGGAAGTTTCTCCGCTGTAGAACTTCATATCAGTTAGCTGTTTTTGCAGTCTTTTTATTTGCTCTTCTGTGAGCGGTTTTTCCGCCATCAAATACTGCGCCCCATTGTTCCAGGGTAATACCAAGACTCTGGAATCCACCTGATAGACATCGAGATATCGGAGCTTTTCATCTGCGCAGTTATAACGCAGACTTTTGCCAATTCTCTGATCACCGGAACTCAAGGGGCTATCCGTAGGTGGTACGCGGATATCAGCCAGCATCGGATCAAACACATCGATAATGGGCAGCAAAGAAAGTGGCATGAGTACAGGTCTACAGAGTAGTCCACTGAAAGAAAGTTCATCCTCTGTAAACGTCATCTCGGTTCCGATAAGGGTGCTGCCATCATTCATCCCTTCTAAGGTATGAGCGACCGCACTCACATTTCGAATGGCGACAACCCGATAATTGCCGTTGATTGGGTGCGCATCGTTTTTGACATCCGCTAAAACATCAACCGATACAGAGCTAAGTCCGGCCAATAAGAAACTGACCAATAAGAAATAGAGTACAGCCACTGTAGGTATACACATTCGGGACATTAATGATCACCCACCTTGTTAATGAATTCTTATTTCTACAGGCACAGTCGAAAAGTCTGCATCTTTAAGATACGTAGCGAGCTTCTCACCCAGTTGATAACTATTAGGATGTTTAGCGGGTTGTAACTTCTTACCTGCAACCCAGACATCAGCATCAATCTGATGCCTAGCTTCACGCCCCATGTAATAGAGTCTGAAGGTATAGCTTGGCTCGGGTTCAAAGGGTAGATTTTCTTCTAAAACGATGCGGCTACGTTTCCTGATTTCCAGCCCTTCAAGCAAGTCGTCACGACGTTTCACCAGCAAGTCATAACTGGCCTTTTGGTCCCAGTAGATGTCACCCAATTTCCTGAACATTTCAACTGAGCGACCTACCTGTAATTGCGCATCCAGATAGTCACGCATCGGCCCACTTTCGAACATCTGTGCGATCTGCTTCTTCACTCTGTTAACGACGATTCCATCGACAATACCTTTGGTCGCGCTCTTGGCAAAATTAGTCAGGAAGCCGCCGCGAGAGGTTTTTCCCCTCATGTCATTCCAGTTTGTACGAGCATCGCTGACATCTTTCATCTGCTGCTTAAATTGCCGCTGAAGAAACTCATTAAGACTATTAGGTCGAACGCCATCAGTGACTGGAAGATCAGCCAGCATCTCTTTCAGTTTCACCCCGCTATAGTGAGTCTGGATACCCGTCTTAATGTATTTCTGTACTGTTTTTGCGGCCGTAGCAGCGGTACCCGTGGCACGATCGACAACGGCTTTATGTTCTTCTGCCTGTTTTTGCTTTTTGCTCAGTAAATCCTGCGTTTTCTTTTTTAGCGCCGCAGATTTTTCTTTGGCTGTTTTAGCACCGCTGGCGTCATACCAGGCAAGGGTTGGATCAGCTTCATAAACCTTGGGTCCACCCGACAATCCCCAATCGAATAGATTGGAGCTGATTTTGCTGATGGCTTCAGCCAATGCAGCGGGAGGCCCGCCCTTAGCCCCAGCGTCGGCAACATCTTTAATTTGCATCAGCGCATCTAGCGATACCTGGCCTAAGGTTGACGCATAGGTGGCAAATATTTTCGAATCGGCAGATGCATCCGCGTGGGCTACCGCATCAATTAACTCATCTCTAGCCCGCTCACGCTGATCGGTTACAACCTTTAAAGCACGGGCGGTTTCAGCAACGCTGGTGTTGATATCTTTGAGTTCCTGAAAATCGAAATCAAAGCGAATCTGGGCATGGGGTGTTTCGATCCTCTCAAGGGAGATGACACCCCTATCAGCGATTCCTTTCAGCTCAGACACTTTTTCGGCTGCTTTCATTTTAAGCTGCTCGATCTGCGCCAAATAGTCTCGTCGAGTCGACTCATAGGACTTCAACTCATTCGCTATGATTCTTAACTTGCGTGCACTATCGCGTTTGGCATCAGCGTATTGGTCATTGGCTTTGTTATAGGCAACCGGGTCGATACTAACCCCCAATCGAATATCATCAGCCAGCTTGGCTTCTAGTTCCCGATCTAAAGCAGCCTGGTTCTCGAGCAGCTCCAGACGAATTTCTCCAACACGATTTTCTAGATCTTGACGTACTCTTACCGCCTTCTCAGATGTTCCTTCGAGTTGAGACTGCACATTTTTAAACGCCTTCATCAACCGGGAGGCTTGCGCAACATGAGTCTTTATTCGAAATTCTCGATTAGTGTAATCTGTCGAACGTTTGTCTTTGGCAAGCGTGGGATTCAGCACCGCATCCAATGCATCTTCATAAGGTTTAAGCCGTTTTTGTTCGGATGCTCCTAACTGCTTGCCTCGTACATTGATCGCATCAATCTTATCGTTGAGGGGTTTTAAACGCCGATTGATGGCCGCTATGTCACCATCAAGCTGCGATTTTTCGTACAGCTTCATTAATTCAGGATGGGTATAATTGACACCGATATCGCCAATAATAAGTCGGTCGGAGTCTTCTGGCAGACCCGTAATATCAAAATCAAATGGGATCTCTATATTATCTAAGCGCAGAATTTTAGTTCCGCGCGTGCTTCCGGGCCATACTCTGATACCACAGCTTAGACCTACTAAATTATCAAATTTACCTGAGTTTTTTTCCCGTATCGGACTGCAATAACCGAGGGGATCAAAACCAATACTGTTTTTGATATCAAGGGTATGGAACCCCCACAAATTATCTCCATAGATGTTTATCCAAAAAAACGGCCTATTACCGGGAAAATAATTCTTCTCACTCCATGACCATTTATCGAAAACACCGGTAACCCGCCCCACTGTGCCGTAACTGACCCTGCTGTTTTCTGGATCTTCTGGTTTGGCATCCACCGCGCTGAAAGTCATCTCCTTAACAACCGGTCTGAACCGTTTCCATATTTCAGGCCCACTTTCTCTTCCCCTATAGTTCCACTGGCCTTTGCCTGCATCAATCTTGAAAACTATGTTGGAGTCAGCTCCCCAGTGGCCAGTAATACCATAAGCATGGAAGTACTCTAGCGAATTTTCTCCGGTAAATTTCCACCCTCGATTGTAGATATTTCCATCGCCGTAATAGTTAGAATTCCATTTACCATCGAGGTTATCCACCAACCGGAAAACACAAAACTCGCCATTAACTTCTTCGCAATAGCTTTTCAATGGAGGACTCATGACTATATGTTGCAGGTGCTTTTGTTTGCCATTTTCATCCATCAAAGTGACCAGCCAATTCCCCGCCATCTGTTGGACTGACGAGCCTTTCAATTGGGGATATAAGTCGGGAACTTCAGCTCGAACCGTTTGAACTGATAGCAAAAGCCCCATAAGCAGACACTGCAAAAAGAGAACCTTATAGGCCCGAGTAGTTGCAACGGTTTTCGCCCATTTAGACATTAGTTGTTCCTAAGGGGTTTGAAGAATAATTGCTAGATCGCCATCCGCACATTTCAAATATATAGGCTGGAGTATAGCGTTTGTGGCAAAGGCAATCGGAGCTATTAGGTGAATAGCCAATTGAGGATCTCAAAGGAAGCCAGTTTTACCCTGGCGGAATGAATGTCGATATAGCTGAAATTCCGTCAGCTGAATTACTACAATTAAATTCTACAGGTGCGCTTGATGGAGGGGGAGTCCACCCCATTTCCCTAAGGATCCTGTGATTAAGTCCTGTTTATTGAACAATATCGCTCATCAAAGCCATTCGGCCGCATGATCGCCATCATTTGCTCGTTTTTTGATCATCT
>JAPHRD010000108.1 GCA_026196225.1 Motiliproteus sp. | reverse complement strand
TGCCCGGATAGCTCAGTCGGTAGAGCAGAGGATTGAAAATCCTCGTGTCGGTGGTTCGATTCCGCCTCCGGGCACCACGTCTTTAAAGGCTTGCGACTAACCGCAGGCCTTTTTTGTATCCCGAATGTGTCAAAATCGTGCCCTCTACGTGACACGCCGCCTGTTTTAGGTGATCCCCGGCCATATGTGCATACCGCAAGACCATCTCAAACGACGACCAACCGCCTAATTCCATCAACTCGTTTAAGCTAGTTCCGTTCTGTACGTGCCACGATGCCCAAGTATGCCGCAGATCATGCCAGCGGAAGTTAGATATCCCAGCCCGTTTCAGTGCGTTGTACCACGCTTTGGTGGTGGTCCGGTCGACCGGTTCACCCTGGTAGGTAAAACAGTAATCCGGGTGTTGCCCTTGCTGCTGAATCAGGACCGAACGGGCATCCTCATTCAGCGGTACCGCAAAGGCTTTTCGGGATTTAGATTGATCGGCAAAGATCCACGCCATTCCGCGCTCTAAATCCACCTGCTCCCATCGAAGATAACTGACATTCCGTTGCCGTAATCCCGTGGCTAATGAGAAGGTTGCCATCGCTTTCAAATGCGGGGGCAATTCATGCAATAACCGTTGGGCTTCTTTGGGCTCTAACCAACGCACACGTTTTTGTGGCTCTCGATACAAACGAAAGCGCGGTACCTTGTCGATCCAGTCCCATTCATCCCTAGCCATGCGTAACATCGCCCGGATAAGTGAGAAGTACCGATTGGCGGTGGAAGGGCTGGATTCGTCCCGTTTGATCCGTCCGATTTCGTCAATCAGATCCCGGTCAATCTCATCGAGGTACTTATCCCGTAGAAACTGATCCAGCCATTTCAACTTGCCCACATCTTTCTGGTGGTCCGCTTTTTCTTTCGTATCGGCAAGCCATCGTACGACGGCTTCCTGCCACGTACGCCGGGGTTTCTCCCCCAGTTGGTGAATACGCCATGCCTCATGCCTGAGGCGGTCGTGGTATTCCTGCGCTAGCGTTTTGTCTTCAGTCCCAGCAGAGCGGCGTATTCTTTGCCCGCCGGGCGAGGTAAAGCTAACCCACCACGTGTTTCCGCGTTTATACAGTGCCATTGTGAAGTCTCCTCTTCACAACCACTTCGCGGCGCTTGCCCACGTCCAATATAGAGGGCGTTGAGATAGGCCACAAGGTCCGTTTCCAAAAACACCCATCGCTTCCCCGGCTTGGCCGCTTTGATTTGGCCAGAACGCGCCAGAGAACCGAGCGCTGCAGCAGACATGTGGAGAAATTCGGCGGCTTGGTCCAGTCCGTAGGTTTTCATCATTCATGAGCGCCCCCATCGCGTTGCTTGCGGCTCTCCGTCGCCGCTCTCGCCGCATAACGGGTGCGCTTTTGCTCGACCTTTTCGCGGACATAGGTGTTCAGGGTTTTGCCGGTTCGCTGGTGAAGTTGTCGGTGATAGATGCGGGCTTTATCCAGGTACTTTTCCAACGCCTCATCGATCTTCTGAATACCCTCCCTTGCCATAAACGAGGTCAGACTGCCTAAGCCATTTACAAAAAGAGAGCGATCACTCGGGGAGCGATCTTTACGTATTCTGAGAGCAGGCTCATTCGGCCCGCCATTGAAGTCCACTTCTTTAATTGCCTCCCAAAACGAATGAACCGGCCAACGAGATTGATTGCCATCGGCCTGAGGAATCTTCAATTGCAACCATTTAACCGCGTATGCCCAGAGCCTGTTCAGATCTGAGTTCAGGTCTTTGATAGACCGGATTCCCACTTCGGAGAGAATTTCCCGGTTAAACTGAAACTCTAACCGCCACACCGGAGCCACTTCATCCCACCCTTGCTCTTTCCAGAGGTCGTAAAGGTAGGTTTTTTGGGATTGTTGGATTTCAAGGGTCTTGTCGTAAAGCCGACAAGAGATCGCACCTCGTTTGCCAAAAGTAAATCCGGAAAACTGTTTTTGATCGTAATATCGAGAGTGTTTCGTTGCTCGTGTCACCCAATGATCCTGAGGGATATGCTCTAAATCCAGATCGGTGGTGAAGTCCACGCACAGATCAACTCGGCTCACCGTGGGATGTATCACCTTGCCTGCTAAAACACTAACAACATTGTTGAGCGGCCCGACAGAGCGATCAACACCACAGATGGTGAGCAGCATGGAAGCTATCTGCACATAGGCCAGCGGGAGTTTATCTGCTTTTTGCCTGCTAATTTGGAGCTGGTACCAGTTATCGGTGAGCAGGAAAGGAAACCGCCCCCTGCCTTTGGGCTGAACAGTGAAGGAGTGATCGGCAAGATAGAGGTAGGCGTCTGCTTGTTCCGTGCCATCCTGAGATTGCGCGAGAGCTTTCAAAAGTTCGAGCTGGGTATCGTAGTTTTCGGTCAGACTTCCTGCATAACTCAAGTACAAACTATCCACGCCTTGGCGCAATATTCTGAGTTCTGTGTAATTTGGGGGTGCTGTGTTACTAGGAGACGCACCCGCTGCCTGCTCTAAATTGCCACTTCCAGTGTCGGGTATCGCAGTCTCCCGCTGCGCGTGAGGCTGGGATACCGCTTCTCTGTCAGCGGCCACATGAGGTTGAGTTTCGGTAGATTTGACCATGATTCTGCTCCATAGCAATTAAACATGGCCCATATAAATATACACAGAGGTGATCAAAGCGAAGGACACGAAAGCGTCATTTCATGTCGAGTAATATGGTTTGAGGTTCTCTTTTTTCCAACGACTAATGAATTGCCAAAGACTACCCGCCGGATCAGCTCCATTTTCGTCATAGACTTTTAGTTCAACACAAAATAATTCATAAGCCTGATCTATAGACAACTGATCAAGCAAGCCAATTTCATGGGTAGCAGCTAAGAGATAGCGCAGTGGATAGAGTTTCGGACTAGATTTTTCTGGCCGGGATTTATGACAGTTCGCCAAACGTTTGAAAAATTTTTGGTCTTGTTTCAATTCTGCAATCGCGATACGCCGATAAACATGCTCATTTGCTGTTACCGAATGATCCAGTCTAACGGCATCAAACAATGCCTTATCGTTTCCATGAGCTACATCCTCCACAAGCCGGTTTATCGATCGACCATAAACCTGGATACTCTCGAGCGAACGCATCAATGCAAACCAGATACAAAGGAATAGGTACTTAGTGTGTTCTTCTCCGCTACCAAAATCGGCAAACTTTGGATCATCAATTTCGTCAAAAACAGCTTTAATCTCAGACAGAGAGGTTTTGGATTTCAGCTCTCTGGTCACATCACCATCAGGATCGATGGTTAAAACTAGATAACTAACCAAGTTAATCAATGGTTCAGAATAAAGCTCAGCCCAACCGAAGGGAGTTGGAGCATCATTAATAAATCCTCTCTCATCATCGAAGAATAACTGAGTTAGCTCTTCTCGATGTATATGGAGTTCCCAGATCATTGAAAGGATGAGTTTAAGATCGGGGATCGATCGACATATGGAATCCATATCTGCCTCCTTGCATGTCTATGGATCATACAATTAATCAATTTTTAACCGCTATCGGGACGGCTGAGAATGACATATTCATCTACAAAGGAGACATGCGGAGATCAACGATAACGCCCTCATCAGCCGCTGACGAAAGTGGCGCGACTTTTTGCGTTTTTTGCAAAATTCGCGACACTTTTGGCAGTCTGCTGGATGAGTTTGTTATGTAATAATTTCAATTTACCACCTTTGATATTTTTTTGAGAATATCTTTATCTTCTCCAAACTTGCAAATTGCATCACAATCTTTTCTTAAATCACTGAATAGTATGTAATGAATTTCAATGTCACTATTTTTAATCGATGGCCTCTGTAGCTGCAATATTACTTCTTTCTCCCGCTTGTCAGGAATGATAAGGTACAAAGATGGTAGGTTATTTGGAAATGAATAATAAAGATCAGTTAATCTTAATATCCCAGAATAGATGGATGTACTTTTTTCCACTTCAAAAGCACAAGTGATTTTATTTGAATCCTTTTCAAACCAAATTGCATCAATAAGTGTTATTGTTTTATAAGTGTCTTTATCAACGTCTATTTCTGGAAACTTATCTACGCAGATAAAAGACAAGCTATTACCATTATGACATCTTGATTTGTCGTTTGCTGCGGCAATAACATCATAACCAATTGAATTTCCGATAGTGAGAATGCGATGTTGCATTTCAGTGTGGAGATCTTCTTCCTCCATTTCACTTACAACTTCTTTGTGCCGTTTTTTTATTTTCTTTTCTATTTTTGTTCGTTCTTCATCAGAAAGATGATCGTCACTTATCAGTAATTTCTTTTCGCCAACATCAAATAAAAGCCCTGCAAAAGCACCCAAGTCATTCGATAACTCAGACTTTAGTTCATCATTTTTCTCTATTATAATTTCTCTCATCCTGAGATAATCTGACCACGACCCGAGCTTTACTTTATCTTTGAAGAGCGTATTGAATCCATTAACAATAGCAGTATTGCATGGAGGTATGATAGTGGGATGTAAAAAATAAAGAATACTTGCAACTGCTGGACCTAATCCTTTAATTTTCCGTTGATCTAATAAGATTATTTCCTTAATTATTTGTTCTTCTTTTGTGGCATTTATGCATTTTTCCAAGAATTGGCCAAATGCAACTTTATTTCCCTCATTTTCATAAATATCAGGTATTCGTAATTTTGGCTTCCAGTAAAAGGGATGCGATGCTCCTTTAAATACTTGCTTTTGTTCCGTGATACAGTTTAAAACAAATTCTAAAGATGAACCTTTAAAATCATTCCCAAAACTTCCATTTTTAATATCCTGTATTACATCAAATACACCCCTACGGATAGTTCTAAATGCTTTTAGTCGTTCGTCATTATTTACGAACCAGCTATTATAAACCGTCTCCTCATCACTTTTATAACCATCAATTATTGATTTTAAATCTTGACTCATATCCCCACTCTTAATTATTTGTATATTTACATAGCGTCGCTATCACCCGCAGCAAAGACGGAGTAGCATTTGTGTATAATGCAGCGAAGCGGAATGAACACAATAAGCTGCGTAGTCTTTGATGTCGGAGTGAATGGCCTTGTTAACTGATACCGGCCTAGACCAGTTCGTCTAAGTTTATTATTCTTAGTCAGAATACTGCGCGGTCCAGCCATCAACACAAAACACTTCGTTATCATACCATACACCCTTTTCGTAGAATTTCTCTTCCATTTCATCCTGTTCGTTAAGGAAGTTCGGATGACTAATACGCACTGTTAAGGATAGTTCCTGGTTGTTGTTTTTTAAAAACTTAATGGTATTTGAATTATAAAGCAGCATATTCTGGATAAATTCAAACTCTTTTTCTGAGCAATACAAAGTTAAATGTGCTTCGGAATAGACTATATAGCCATGCCCCCAATGCTCCAAAGGAGTGTTTTTCCAGCCAATATCCTTTTTAAATAAATATTCTTGGCGCCTGGATAGTTCCTCCTCGGAATCTCTTCTAATATATTCGTCGAACGGAAAAATATCGACTTTTGCACCTAATTCAATGTCATTACTGATTAATTTGCAACGATTAAGCCTCAAGAAGCAAGTTGGCCTCTCTTTTGAAGTATGATCAATATTGCCTCCATCCCCCCTTAAATGAAAGTCAGCGCCACTAAAACGAAACGTTAAGAGTGGAAATAGATTGCTAAAACTAATTTTGTTGAGCAATTCTTTGTCATTATTTTTTGGCATATATTTTCTTTTTAAATAAATATTTAGGCTAATTTATTCATTTTTAGTAGCTACCAAGCGTTTTGGCAGTTAACGGTTCATGATAACCGGCGGCGACGCGAACTTGCGTGAACCACCGCAATTTGGTTTTGCTTTTCAATTTAAAGCAGAAGCATTTTCCGTCCGGTTGATTATATTGTTAGCTTTATTTGCTTCGTTGAGGGTACAGTTCTGCTTCAACTGAATCGATAGCTTTAAAGTATTCTTTTAATGGATTTTCACGGCAAAACTTTTCTATATAAGCCATTATTCCCTCCATGTCAGTCGTTCCTTGTATGTTATTTGTGTCCATGCGATATGCATTTACTCCAGTAAAATAACCAAAGGTGTATGCTTGATAATCATTCCATATGCCCCAAGTGTTGTTGTTTTTCGCATCGTCGGCAGCATCAATGAATTTCCCACAACTGTGAGTTCCATACGCTAAAATCATGAAGTTTCCATTTGAATCAGCCGCATAAGATATGCTTGTGATTAGGAATAAGCATGCAGCTACCATCAAAGCTTTGATCATAGATCCTCTCCAATTATTTTCAAAAAGCTAACATTTTAATACTGAGCCGGCTCGTTTTGTCCGATAAGGATGAATACAGAAAGGTCGGCAAGCGACTGAAATAGAAATGTTTTTTAGGTTCACCTGCCATTCTCCTCCGATGAAAACGAGCCAGCGCATATATCTGGTGGGGTTGGCACGGTATCTCGGTGCCGCTTTTCCTTAAGGGCCTGATAATGCTGCAATATCAAATTTTTTTCCAGTGCAAAGCGAGCCTGCTCATCTGACAAAACGGGCCACCTCGGTGGAAAAAACTGAATATACTGTATATAAATACAGTGTATCGTTTTTTCATGGAGGGTTTGTTATGGCTAAAAGTGCATTGCTGGAGGAGGTTCGTCAGGCCATTCGCCTGCGTGGCTATAGCCTAAGAACCGAGAAGGCTTATCTGGGTTGGATTCGGCGTTATATCCGTTTTCATAACCTAAATCACCCTGCTTCGATGGGGCCAACGGAGGTAACAGCCTTCCTATCTTGGTTGGCCAACGAGAGGCAGGTAGCGGTCAATACACAAAAAACAGCACTCAATGCCTTGGCGTTTCTTTACCATCAAGTGTTATCTATCCAACTTGGGGAGCTAGGCTTTAATCATGCTAAACAGTATCGCCGTTTACCGGTGGTGCTTAGCCGCTTGGAGGTGAGCCTGATTCTGTCAGAGATGAGAAATCCTTATCGTCTGATATTTTCAATACTCTATGGCAGCGGATTACAGAGTGCTTACGGTTAAGAGTTCAGGATATCGATTTTGAGGACGGCTCTCTGACTGTCAGAGATGGTAAGGGCGGGAAGGATCGTAAAACGATCTTGAGCCACAGTCTGCATGTTCCTATAAAGGAGCAAATCGATGCCTCGCTTGAGTTGCAGGAATCCGACAACAACCAAGGAGTTGGCCCCGCGCTGCCACATGCTTTAGGGCGGAAATACCCTAACGCTTTTCGCCACCCTGCCTGGATGTTTCTGTTTCCATCATCAGGGCTCTGTGCACACCCTATCACCGGGGAGCTGTGTCGTTATCATCTGCATGATTCAGCACCACGAAAAGTACTCAAACGTGCGGTTAAAAAGGCTGGCATCTTCAACAAGCGGGTCAGCTGTCATACCTTTCGACATTCGTTTGCTACTCACCTTCTCGAAAACGGTCGCGATATCCGTACGGTGCAGGAATTGCTCGGTCATAGTGATGTATCAACAACACAGATATATACACATGTGCTGGGTCAGCATTACGCAGGAACCACAAGCCCGCTCGATGCATTGCATTAGCTTGGATTCAGCATGCTAAATGAGAGCTGTTTTAGTAATACCAGATGTCCGGTTTGTCGCAACACTTGTCGTTATCGGTCACTGATGAAACGTCCGTTTTGTGCGCACAGCAGCCACTACGTATGTACCAATTCTGTGACACACTCTAAGTTATTGGGACCCGTTAAAACTCTTTGTAAAGACATTCTGACACGAGCAAACGCCACAAGTGATTGAATTTATGTACTCAACAGATTCTCAACAAAAATTGAAAATCCTCGTGTCGGTGGTTCGATTCCGCCTCCGGGCACCACGTCTTTAAAGCCTTGCAGTCAAATGCAGGGCTTTTTTGTTTCTTAGGATCGAAAACCCTACTGTCGGTAATTCGGCTGTTTCCAATACAGGGCCTCCGGGCACCACGTCTTTAAAGCCTTGCAGTCAAATGCAGGGCTTTTTTGTTTCTTAGGATCGAAAACCCTACTGTCGGTAATTCG
>JAPHRD010000019.1 GCA_026196225.1 Motiliproteus sp. | reverse complement strand
TAACTAATGCACCGCACACCAGAAAGTAGAAGGTGTCCATTGCATACTGCAATTCAAAAATTTGGTTTTCCATTGTTTCTCCTCCGATAGCTTCTAAAACGTTAAGAAGCCTCGTTGAAAGTTCTCAGCACAGATTAAAATTTGATGGCTTGGGATCAGAGTGCGTTATCGCCTGTCTCGCCAGTACGGATACGGATCGCCTGTTCGACGGCGGTAACAAAAATCTTGCCGTCACCAATTTTTCCGGTGTTGGCAGTCTTGGAGATGGTTTCGATCACTTGATCGACAATCTCATCTGCAACAGCAGCTTCCAGCTTTACCTTGGGTAGAAAGTCCACCACATACTCTGCACCGCGGTAGAGTTCAGTGTGTCCTTTCTGACGGCCAAAGCCTTTAACTTCCGTTACGGTAATTCCCTGTACTCCGATTTCCGACAGCGCTTCACGCACGTCGTCCAGTTTGAAAGGCTTAATCACAGCCGATATCAGTTTCATGGTAGTTCTCCCGATTTTTTTCCTGTCACCGGATGCGTCTTCAAAATTGGGTCGCTAACCGGCACCCTTTGCACTGCCTTATTGCATCACCTGTGCCAAGGTTGTTAATTCCTATAAAAACAAATAGATATGTTTTATTTTTTGGTTTTTCCAAAGTGTTTGTGATGTGACTTTTAGCCTGTAAGCACAAAAAAGAGGCGGCGAAATTCTCAGCGCACCAAAAAGGTGCTTAAAAAGTGTGCAGTGGTTGAGTCGCGCTTGATGGCCAAGAATCGTGCTAAAATGCCGGCACCTAAACTAGCCAGGAATAGATAGCTATGATCGCCCCCAAGTTGATAGAGGGTCTCAATGAACAGTTGCTGCAACTGTTCGGAGAAGGTCCACAAAAGACCCAGGATGAGTTAAAGCGCGGTGCCAACCAGATTCTACAGAGCGCGTTTTCCCGACTGGATTTGGTGACTCGGGAGGAGTTTGACACTCAGCAGGAAGTTTTGATGCGCACTCGTTCATTGGTGGACGCATTGGAAAAGCGAGTTGCAGAGCTGGAAGCGAAGCCGTCCGCCGAATCAGATTCAGCGGAGTAAGATAACTCAACAGCCGGTTTTTAGCATTCAGAGGCCGGTTGCACCAAAATGAGCTTTGGGGAAAGGAGTTCCCCGTGCAGGCTTAAATGCGGCGGCTACATCGTCGCCGCTTATCAAGAACCAGGGAAGGTTTTTTTATGTCTCTTGCCATAGTTCGCAGTCGTGCCCAGCTGGGTATCGACGCACCTGAAGTTACCGTCGAAGTTCACCTGACTAACGGTCTACCCGGATTTTCTATCGTTGGGTTGCCTGAAGTAGGGGTTAGAGAATCTAAAGATCGTGTTCGCAGTGCGATCATTAACGCCAACTTCGATTATCCCATGCGGCGAATTACCGTCAATCTTGCCCCTGCTGATCTGCCCAAGGCCGGTGGTCGCTATGATTTGGCTATCGCCATTGGAATTCTTTGCGCCTCCGGTCAGCTGCCTGACTCTGAGTTGGAGCGTTACGAGATCCTCGGTGAATTGGCGTTAACCGGAGAAGTTCGTGCAATCAGCGGATCGATCCCTGCGGCACTGAAACTGCGGGGTGGAGAGCGGACCTTGATATTGCCTGCAGCTAACGCTCCAGAGGCGGCACAGGTTAAGGGTGCGAATATTATTGCCGTTGACCACCTGTTGGCGCTTTGTGCTCACTTGAGCGGGCAACAGCCTCTGCAATTGCAGCAACCCAGTTCAGAAGCCCAGAAGAATATCAGCGGGCCAGATCTCGCTGAAGTTCGCGGACAGGGGTATGCCAAACGGGCGTTGGAGGTGGCTGCCGCTGGACAGCATTCGATGTTGCTGATTGGTCCTCCAGGGAGTGGCAAGACCATGTTGGCCAGCCGACTGCCGGGCATCCTGCCGTCATTATCGTCGGATCAATGGCTACAGGTGGCAGCGATTCGATCCATTTGTAATTCTGCTGCGGCGATAGACCAGCAGCGACAACCACCGTTTCGTAGTCCCCATCACACCGCTTCAGGCGTGGCGTTGGTTGGTGGAGGGAGTTCGCCCAAGCCTGGCGAGATCTCTCTGGCCCATCAAGGCGTGCTGTTTCTGGACGAGCTGCCAGAGTTTGATCGCCGGGTCCTAGAGGTGCTGCGGGAGCCGCTGGAATCGGGTTCCATCTGTATTTCTCGCGCTGCACAGCAAGTAGTCTTTCCGGCACGTTTCCAGCTGGTCGGGGCGATGAATCCCTGCCCCTGCGGCTACTATGGGGATTCCAGCGGCCGCTGTCGTTGTTCCCAGGAGCAGATAAAACGTTATCAAAGTCGTATATCTGGGCCGGTTCTGGATCGGCTTGATCTTCATGTGGAGTTCCAGCCCTTGGCTTTCTCCGAGCTGACGGAGTCAGGTGGTGCTGAGGAGAATTCAGACCGGGTGCGGAAGCGGGTGGTTGCTGCCCGTCAGCTGCAATTACAGCGTCGGGGGAGGGTAAATAGTCAGTTGAGCCATCAGCAGCTGCAGCAGGATTGCCCAATCGACGGAGATAATCTTCGCCTAATGGAAAGGGCTATGGAGTCGCTGCGATTGTCTGCGCGAGCCTATCACCGGGTGTTGAGGGTTGCCCGTACGCTGGCGGATCTGGAAGCTGAGGAGCAGGTTCAGCGTCACCATCTACTGGAATCTTTGAGTTATCGAAAATTGGACAGGATGTGGGTGAACTAGGCGCTTGGTTTGATCAAGCAATATCAGCGGATTGGGCTTGCTCGGGGGATGCCATATTGCAGAAATCTTCGAAGCTGACCGGCGGGCTGTAGTAGTAGCCTTGTACCTGGTCACACTGATTTTCACGTAAGAAAGCAATTTGTTCGGCGGTCTCAGCGCCTTCGGCGATGACATCTTTACGCAGGTTATGTGCGAGGTTGATAATCGCCCGTACGATCTCGGCATCATCAGCATTGTCAGTGACGCCGCGGATAAAGGAGCGGTCGATTTTTAGCGTGTCGATAGGCAGCTTTTGTAGGTGGGCAAAGGAAGAGTAGCCCGTACCGAAGTCATCCAGCGAGAAGGTCAGTCCTAGCCGGCTGAGCTCGCGAATGCAATGCCCCACATGCTGTTCATTGAGGGCAACGGCCGTTTCGGTCAGCTCGAATTCGAGGCAGCGGGGGTCAACATTGGTGTGGCTGATCAGGCGCTGAATCGTCGGTAGCAGGGTTTCATCCTGGAACTGACGGAAGGACAGGTTAATGCCGATACGGTTGATATCCAGCCCCTGCTCTAACATAGCCTCCAGATCTTTACAGGCTTTATAAACCACCCAGTAGCCCATGGGGACGATCAGTCCGGTCTTTTCTGCCAGAGGGATAAATTCACCAGGGTAGAGTAGGCCGCGGGTGGGGTGTTTCCATCGAATCAGCGCTTCTGCACCGACAATACGCTCGCTGTCGAGATCAATTCTGGGCTGGTAGTGAAGCACAAATTGTTGCCGTCGCAGGGCGGTGAGCAGTTCCGGTTCCAGAGCGATCTGGTTGGCAATATCGGTATCTAGCCCCTCGCTGTAGAAACGGAACGTACAGCCTCGTTCCTTCTTGGCCTGATGCATGGCGGTTCCAGCATGGCGCAGCAGTTCATCCAGATCACGGCCGGTTTCTGGATAGATAGCACAACCCATACTGCAGCCGAGCATCACTTTGCGTTCCAGCTGGTTGTAGGGCATGCGATGCAGCTGGCGAATACGATCCACCAGGGTTTCCATGTCATTTTGAGCGTTATGGCTTACCAGGCTGATGGTGAATTGGTCTTCGCTCATACGAGCCAGTTGTTGTCCGGGTTTTAGCGCTTTTTGCAGGCGAGTGGCAACCTCCTGCACGGTCATGTCACCGACGCGGTGACCCAGGGAGTTGTTGACTCGTTTGAAACCGTCAATATTCAAAACCATCAACCCCACCTGCTGGCTGCTGGATTTGGCGTTGTCCATCCGGCGGATCAGGCGGCGATAGAAATTCTGGCGAGTGGGGGCCCCTGTCAACTCGTCATAATCCAATAACTCGGTAATCCGTTGCTCCCGCTCCTTCATGTCGCGGGCGTAGCGGATCGAGCGTTTAAGGTTGTAAAGATTGAGCTGTTCGCGGGCCAGGTAGTCTGAAGCGCCTGCTTCTATCAGAGAGCGCTCTTCATCGCAGGGGACACTGTTTCCTAACAGCACGATGGGTATCGGGAAGCGGTTTTGGCGTGCTTTTCCAAGATAGTTCTTGTTGCTGGTTTGGCTCAGATTATGGTCGAGAAAGATCAGGTCAGTAGGATTATCGCGGGGCTCGTTGAGGGCGTCTTTAATGCTGGAGCACCAGTTGATCTGGTAAAGGCTAGGATCTTCGCAATGCAGCAATTCGTGAATAAAGTGTGAAGTGACTGGGCTGGGATCAACTACCAGAATCGAAATAGCGCTCATTTCGGCGCAGCAGCTTTTTAGACTGTTTTCATTCGATGACATAGAGACAATGACCCAATTTCGCCTACTGCAAGTCCCGTTGCAACTATTTAACTGCTAACGCACAAAACTACATTGGAACTCTTCTTTGTACTCAGTCCGTTTTAGTACAAAGTTAGAGTATCACTTTAGGTTTCTATTTCAAGTGGCTGAAATATTGTTATTCTGCTCTGTTTCGAAATGATGACAAAGGTACATGGAAATAAGGCTCCCCAGCTCATTCTCCAGGCGCAGATAGCTTGATACAATGCCACACTCGATAACTATCGGCCCATCGCGCTAGATGTTTAGTATTTTCTTTTAATTAGGTTTTTTGTGAGTCAGTTAAATCCCAGGCAGAGTGAAGCGGTCCATTATGTGGATGGTCCGCTATTGGTACTTGCTGGCGCCGGTAGTGGAAAAACCAGCGTTATTACCCGCAAAATCGCTTTTCTGATCGAGCAGTGTGGTATCAAGGCCTGTCATATCGCCGCTGTTACCTTTACCAATAAGGCGGCGCGGGAGATGAAGGAGCGCGTGGGCAAGTTGGTCAAGGGGCCTGCCTCTCGGGGGCTAACCGTCTCCACCTTTCACAACCTGGGTATGAATATCATCCGTCGCGAGCATAAGTTACTGGGGTTCAAGCCTGGTTTCTCGATCTTTGACGCTCAGGATGCTGCCGCCATGATCAAGGATTTGATGATGCGCGATTCTCTGGATGAGACCGATCTGGTGGATTATATTCAGCACACCATCTCTAATTGGAAGAATGATCTGGTAGGGCCCAAGCGGGCGCTTGAGATCGCCACCAATCCCAACGAAGTGCTGGCTGCGCGGGTGTACGGGAATTACAACCGTCAGCTTCGGGCCTACAATGGCGTTGATTTTGACGATCTGATTTTAATTCCGACACTGTTGTTCAAATCCAATCCCGACGTGCTGGAACGCTGGCAGCGGAAGATTCGCTACCTGCTGGTGGATGAGTATCAGGACACCAACATCAGCCAATATATGTTGGTGAAGCAGCTAGTGGGTATACGCTCGGGCCTGACGGTAGTGGGTGATGACGACCAGTCGATCTATGCTTGGCGCGGAGCTCGTCCAGAGAACCTGAACCAGTTAAAACAGGATTTCCCTTCGCTGAAAGTGGTTATGCTGGAGCAGAACTACCGTTCTACCAGTCGCATCCTCAAAGCAGCCAACGAATTGATCGCTCACAATCCTCACGAGTTTGAGAAGAAGCTTTGGAGTGAGATGGGTTTTGGCGAACCGCTACGGGTGATCATGTGCCGCAATGAAGATGCTGAGGCCGAGCGGATTGCTACCGAGATCATCGATCAGCGTATTCGTCGCAACAATCATTTTCGCGATTACGCGGTACTGTATCGGGGTAATCACCAGTCCCGTCTGCTGGAGATCAAACTGCAGCAGTACCAGATCCCCTACAAGATGAGTGGTGGTACATCGTTCTTCTCTCGCGCCGAGGTGAAGGACATCATGTCTTACCTGAAAGTGCTGATTAATCCAGACGACGACAATGCGTTTCTACGGATTGTGAATCTACCCCGTCGTGAGATTGGTCCCGGAACCCTGGAAAAACTCAGCCACTATGCTGGCGAACGGGATGTCAGCCTGTTTGCTGCCAGCACCGAAATGGGGCTGAGCCAGTTACTATCCGAACGCAGCGTAGGTAAGTTGCGAGAGTTTGGTGATTGGATGGGGCGTACCTACGAGAGCTGTTATCGCGGTAATCCCATCGATACGGTCAAGCAGATGATCCGCGATATCGATTACGAAGGCTGGTTGTATCAGCACAGCTCCAGTGATGGTCAGGCAGAACGCCGGATGGCTAATGTCTGGTTCCTGGTGGAATCCCTAGAGCGCACCCTCGAACGTCTGCGAGAAGATGATGAAGGTGCCGGAATTGATGATGCAGTAGCGCGAATGCTGTTGATCGATATGCTGGAGCAACAGCAAGAGGAGGAGGAAGATGACCGGGTTCAGTTGATGACCCTGCATGCTTCCAAGGGCCTGGAATTCCCCCATGTTTTCCTGATGGGGATGGAGGAAGAGCTGCTCCCACACCGCAACAGTATCGAAGATGACTTTGTCGATGAAGAGCGTCGTCTAGCCTATGTGGGCATTACTCGAGCCCGCAAGGTGCTGACCATGACATTAGCACGCCAGCGTAAGCAATTTGGTGAGGTGATGGATACTTCGCCCAGTCGTTTCCTTGATGAATTACCCAGTGATGACCTGGAGTGGGAAGGCCGTGAAGACGCCTGCCCAGAGGCCAATGCGGCACGGGGCCGGGCTACCCTCAGCGGGCTGAAAAATCTGCTAAGCGACTGCTAGCCCAATCAGCACTGATCCCTAAATTGTTTGCGCGCGCTCTACTTTTGACAGCCAGTTCAGCGGGTTGTAGATAGCTTCAGGCGTATCGCCTTAATTGTTCCCGATAAAAGGTCTGTCGATAACGCGGTTCCTAAAAGGATAACCAGACAGGCTGTGATCATATTGATAGTGACCGTCTCATCCAAAAATATTGCTCCCCAAACCATGGCAAAGGCCGGTATCAGATAGGTCACGGTGATGGTCTTGTGGGGGCCAATTCGGGTGATTAAGCGAAAATAGAGCAGGAAAGCAAAGCCGGTACAGAGTACACCCAGAATGGTTACTGCAATCCAGCTTTCTAGTGGTGGCATTTGAGAAGGCCAGGTTACGATGGCAAAAGGCAGCAATAGAATAGCTGCGGCCATCTGGCTGCCGCAGGTGTTAACCAATGGGTTAACCAGGCTCATCTTTGATTTCGAGTAGTTGGCTGCTATGCCGTAAGAGAAAGAAGCCCCTAGTCCCGCCATGACCGCCAGAAACCCGCCTTCTTCGGGAAATGCAGCGTTATCCCAGACCAGTAGTGCAACGCCAGATAACCCTACCAATAGCCCCAATAACTGAACAGCAGTGAACCGATACTGATAAAACAGTACTCCCACCAGGGCGCCAAACAGGGGAGTAGTGGCATTGAGTATCGAGGCAAAACCGGAGGATAGAAAAAGCGTTGAGTAAGCGATCAGCGTAAACGGAATTGCTGAGCCTGCCGCCCCCAAGATAAACAGTGGGGTTTTGTGCTGCCAAAGCTGACCTTGGTCGGGGGAGCGAATCAGCCAGGGTAATAGGAACAGTCCGGCAATCAGTACTCTAAGTTCAATCAGGGGAATTGGACCAAAATCAGCGGCTCCCATCCGCATAAACAAAAAGGAAGCCCCCCAAAGGGCTGCCAGTAGAAATAGGTCTCTAAATTCGATTGCCTTCATGATTAAAAAATACTTTTTCGTCGGTGTTTGTTGAGCTCTACTGTACTCCCTATGTCGCTGTTTTGTCGCTATTTTTTAGCGTTTGTTAATTAATCTCTTACTAATTTGCTTGGTTTTATCTGCATGATTTATAAGGGTAATTAGTTGATATGTTAATGGATGGGCGTATCATTTAATTGCAATAGCACGATTTTTTCGCTGTTGCTCTCTGTAGTATGAGGGGGCGAAGATGGTTACTGATTCCAAGTTGCTTAGTTTGCAGCATAAATTAAAGGAACAGGAACAAACCATTGCAGGGTTGCGAGACCGACTATCTGCAATAGAGCCGCTGTATCACGATTATATGGCGCTGCTCGCCCACACCCCTGATTTTATCTATATCAAAAATCACAAACACCAGTTCACCAGTACCAGTGACGCATTTGCGCGGCTAACGGGACACGATTGTTGGCAGCAATTGGTGGGCAAGACCGACTTTGATATCTTCCCAGCAGAACACGCTCATCGTTACTTTAACTGTGAGAAAGCCGTGATCGATGCCGGCGAGCATTTGGAAGATTTAGAGGAACCTTACTATGGCGATGATGGTGAGCTTCGCTGGGTTTCCTCCTATAAACGGCCAATTCATGATGATACTGGTAGGATTTGCGGCCTGGTTGGTATCAGTCGAGACATCACCCACCGTAAAAGGCATGAGCACCAGATACAACATCTAGCTACCCACGACCAATTGACCGGTCTCGCTAACAGGCACATGCTGGAAGAGGTGGGGGTGGAATTGATGGCGCTGAGTCGTCGCCTCAAGCACCAATTCTGTCTGTTTTTTATCGACTTGGATAATCTCAAACAGACGAACGACTATTACGGTCACGACATCGGCGATGAGGTCTTAGTGACCGTATCCCGCCGACTTGAGAAGACCTTTCGCATGACCGACGTCATCTGCCGTTTTGGCGGAGATGAGTTTATCGTTCTGACCATCAGCAAAGACCCTGAGTGGGATGTGAGGCGGTTTGGTGAAAGTGCGTTGATGCAATTGGCAAAGCCTCTGCCAGTAGGCCAAGACTGGGTACCTATCTCCTGCAGTATTGGAGTGGCGGTTGCGACCGAATTAGATAGCAATATTGAAGATCTGATCCAGCGAGCGGACCGTGTTATGTATCGGGCCAAAGCCAAAGGTAAAGGTCGCGTCGAAGTTGAATGAGGTGCGGAATAAAAAGGAAGTTAAAATTATTTGGATTTTTTGGGCGCCGGAGTATAGGAAAATTTTTGCCCGCCTACCGAGGCCTCGTACATTAAACCACCTTTGGCCATGGTAAAAATCGCCACGCCGTCAGAATAGTCGGCATCTGTTGATGCTCCTGCAGTTACAGCCACTGCAGAGGCTTGTGCGTTGAGTTCAAAACTACCTTGCTTGAAGCGTTCGATCGCCGCTTTGTCCTTAAAGAAAATAATCTCGCTGTAGGCCTGCCCACCCAGCTGTAAACCGATGGTCAACTGAGTCAGTGTGGTATCACCCGCATACTCGGCTTGTTGATAAAGTTTGCCTTCACCATAGGCGCCGCCGATACCAATACCGCCTTTTCCTACCGTGGGGAAAACGGCGTATCCGTAGGCCTTGCTAAAAAACAGCTTAAGGTTGGGGTCTTTGTTCTTAAAGCGAGCAATGGTTTTGGCAACCTTCGAGTCGCTCATTCCCTGGTTTTCGGATTTTTCCGAATCAAAGGGGTTCCAGCCGGCCTGTACGTCAGCGACCAGACTGCAACTGACCAGCAAGGCCAGCAGAGACAAAAAGTTACGAGCGTTCGCCATCACAATATTTGCTCAGGAGGTTACAAACTGAAGCCATCCTTAGACGATGGAATTGCAGGCTCGGGAACATCAATTACGTCAGTTCCACCTTTCAAGGCATCCATCAGAGCGGCTTTGTTTCTAGCCAAGTAAATGCATAGATCGTTTCGATCGGCATCACCCATTTTGAAATCGGGTGAATTCTTTTGCATCACTGTATCGAGCTTGTCAGCAACGGCAAAAATATCGTCCCACTTTTTGGCTTCAGCAGCCGTTGTGACGGTAATTTTCTCCTTGCCGTTGATCTCGTAAATAAATACGGTCTTCTTCTGGAATTTCATGGCTTACACCTACTAAAAATCGTTACATCTATAGTTAAGCATGGGCATATGGCCGCTTCCTAGTATCGGTGTTGGTTACCTAATGATCACTTGATCTGCGTCACAGTCCTTTTCCTGCAATAACAAGCAATTAAACGATTGTTTTAAATCTTCAAGGGTTTTAGAAGATGAGGGGATAAGTATAGATTAGATCCAGAAGCTACGGATAAGGGCTTGCCGCCGCGAATGCAGCTAAGTAGAATACGCCCCTCTCTGAATATCTTTACGCGCCTGTAGCTCAGCTGGATAGAGTAGCAGGTTCCGATCCTGTTGGTCGGGGGTTCGAATCCCTCCAGGCGCGCCACTTTTTTGAAAAGTACCTTTCAGATTTCGTGCCAAGTGGATAGATGCTCTTACGTCTGTAGGGTGAGAAGTCCCGTGGGTTCGATCCGAGCGCAGCGAGAACACATTGCCGCAGGCAATAGCCCGTAGGGTGAGCGCTCACGAATCCCTCCAGGCGCCACTTCCTAGCAATCGTCTCTATTCTTCAAGTACTTGTTTCCACATTGGAATTAGCTAATCGATTTGCCGGAGCGATAGGCGCGAAGCAGGCGGCTGTGATCAGGGTGACGTAGTTTGGTCACCCATTGGTCACTGAGCCGGATAACGGAAATTTTAGATCGCGACAATAGAACTTAATCATGCTGGTCTCGCACTAGGTTAATAATCTGTAAACATTTCGAGTAGTATTGGCCCTTAATATCCATCTTCTATATAGATGCAGGGATGTATGGCTTTGATTTTCAAGATTGATTCTCGCGGTTTTACGATTATCGAGCTGATTGTAGTTATCGCATTGCTAGGGATCTTATCGGCGGTGGCTCTTCCTAGATTTATAGACGTAAACCGAACGGCATGGGTCGAAAGCACTCGCTCAACCATGGCTAGTTTTAGAACGGCCACTACCCTTGCCAATGGTCAGTGGAGAGTAAAGGGTGAACCATCTTCCATCGAATTTGATGGCAATACGGTTTTAATGAATACAGACGGATGGCCAGATCTTCCAACGAATGATTCGGCAGGCTGTATTGAAATCTGGAATGGGCTTCTTCAAACCACATCCAAGATTGAAGTATTTACCGGCAACCCAGTTGACGAATGGTCAGCTCTCAGATTTTTCACTGCGTGCGTTTATATCAATCAAAACGGTGCTGATTGGGACAATACAGTAGTGCCCTTTTTCTCCTATTTTCCTACAACCGGGACGGGTGCGGAATTCAATCTGGATTAATTCTCCGGCTCAAAAACCACAGTCAGGAAACCGGTCGCCAAATAGTTTTTCAGATGGGTTTTAGTAGCGTCTTTGTTCTGTTTTTTGCTCCTGTTGGTCACGGGTTTGAGCCCTGTCAATGAATAGATCCTTACCGGGAAGCGTTATGTCTCCGCACTACATCGGAAGTCCAAATCCAAGCTTGATCCTCTACCTGCCAAATCCGCCATTACGGGAGTCAATTGAACAGCCAGTAGACGTCCCAGAGTTGATTGCCTTAAACGGCAACCATTGGCGAAAGATCTTTACGATTCTTGCGAAGCTGTGCGGCCCTGCGGCTAGCTGGAAGCAGTATCGAGATCATGATTTGTTGAAGCAAAAGGAAGCGATTAGCTTTGGCGATTCGTTAATCCCTGTCAACGCGCGGCACATAGTCGCGGGTAAGGCTAGTTGGGGGCGTCTAGGGCTCGATCAGTTAGATTTTGATTCCCTTGATGATCAGCAGCGAGTATGGAAAAAGGGTAATGTGTTTCTTACACCCTACCCGGACTATCGACAATTTCCCAATGAGCTCATCGAGCAGTTAAAGCATTTCATAAGCTAAGATTTTTTTAAAAGCTAATTCGACTAGTTGAATAGCATCGATGCCGTCGACTGCTTGGACCTGATATGCAGGTATTTTCTGGTGCCGACTGTGGATGACAGCGTTTGGCGGTACCGCCTTGGATCAGGCCAAAAATGGCGTGGGAGAGTTGTCGAACGGGATTGGTGAAGTTTCCCTGGCCATGTTCCAGATGCTGGAAAATCTACCTCTGTCAGGAATTACCTCGGCGATAGGAATCATGCTGGTGCTGGTGTTTTTTGTCACCTCGTCGGATTCCGGATCGCTGGTTATAGATAGTATTACCGCTGGCGGTAAAGTCGATGCGCCGGTCCCGCAACCTATTTTCTGGGCATCTCTGGAAGGTGTTATTGCTGGCACTCTGTTGTTTGGCGGCGGCTCTCAGGCCTTGGGTGTACTGCAAGCGGGTGCTGTTACCACCGGCCTTCCTTTTACCCTGGTACTGATCTTGATGTGTGTCAGCCTCTACAAGGGCTGCGAACAGAAACGCCAGGATATTCAGGTTTCGGGCGCTAGTGGCATTTAATCGGGGGCTGTTCTCAAGCCCCCAATACAGGCCCTGTTTTTAGCTGCTGGCCCGATCCTAATCGGGAACGTCTGCAATGTTAGCAACCACCGCAGAGGGTAGGTCTGAGAGCGCTGCGAGAGAGGCTTCGTGAAGCTGCTCTGCCGGAACGGTCTTACCCGTTGCTTTCGAAGGTAGCGCGCGAGTGGCAGTGGCGGAGGCAACGACGGTGGGGTTGTAGCCCAAACTGAATGCGCCTCGGGCCGTTGAATTCACACACATGTGGGACATAAAACCAACCAGAATGAGGTTGTTCACGCCTGCTTGCCTCAACAGCCCGTCTAGTTCGGTTTGAGCGAAGGAGTTGGGAAGGTTCTTGGTGATAACCACCTCGCCCTCGATGGGTGCAACAATATCAGCTATCTGTCCCAGGGGCTCATTTACATCGTAGGGAGTGCCCGCTCCGGCGTCATGTCGGATATGAAAGATAGGGCGCCCCGCCTGTCTGAATCGATCAAGCAGTTTTTTACATTCTTCCAGCGCTGCTTCCACGCCTTCAAGTTTCATGACGCCTTCGCAGTAGGTGTTCTGGGCATCAATAATCACCAGTGCAGAATCACTAACAGCACTGGATTCATGGCCTAGGCCGGCAAGATCACGAATGGTCACTAGTTCGCTCATGGCTATTCCTTTATCGCGTCGAGTATGGATAGAGTCCCTGCTGTTATGTAGGAACGCTGTTATCAATGTCAGGTTTGTATTATTCGACGAAATGAAGTTTCATACTCTAGGCTGAATTGGCATAAAAGAGGCTGAAAGTGACAAAAAGTCAGATCAACATCGGTATCGTACATTATCCGGGCGCGCTGCTGTCGGCGGTGCAGGGCATGGCGGAACAGTTTTATCTGGCAAATATGATTTGTCGGCAGAACGATCTGGGGGATGTCTTTAAAACCCATATCTGCGATAGCTTGCAGCTGGATAGTGCTGAGTCCTGTGGTTCTGAGCGAGACAGCGGTCAGGATGGCGGGGCTGCCCCCCTGCAGATTATTGTCCTGCCACCTTGTTTGGATGATAGTTTTTACTTGGCTCCACAAGAGGCGCTGATCGATTGGCTAAAGCAGCAACATAAGCAGGGGGCAATCATCTGTTCTGTCTGCGCTGGCGCTTTTATTTTGGCCGAGACGGGGTTGCTGGATGGCAGAAAGGTCACCACTCACTGGGCCTTATCCGATGAGTTTTCCAAGCGCTATTCTTATGTGCAGGTTGATAGCAATAAGCTGTTGATCAACGACACCGATATCATCACCGCCGGTGGTTTGATGAGCTGGATCGACCTGGGTCTTGAGTTGGTCGCACAGTTTACCAATCTGCAAATCATGCGACAGTTGGGGAAGTTCTTGATTGTTGATACTGCGCCTCGAGAGCAGCGCTATTATCAGACATTTTCACCGAAGCTGGATCATGGCGATGCGGCTATCGTAAAGGTTCAACACAAATTGCAGCGTCAATTTCAGCAGACCGTTGTGATCAAACAGCTGGCAGCATTGAGTCATCTGACCGAGCGGACGTTTCTACGCCGTTTTGTTAAAGCCACCGGCCTGAAACCCACCCAATACCTACAGCGACTGCGGATACAGAAAGCATGCGAGCTGATTGAATCCAGCAACGGATCTTTTGAAAAAATTGCCGGGGAGGTTGGTTATGAGGATATCAGCGCCTTTCGAAAAACCTTCACCAAAATAACCGGGCAGACGCCAAAAGAGTTTAAAAGTAGGTTTGCCTGACTTTGTTGACTTGCAAGCTCCCTGTGAAGCATCACCCGTCTAGTAAGACTCAATTCCGTGTTTCAGCAGTAGCCGCGGTAACACATCATCGAGAATCTGAACGTCGGTATCCTTCAACTCGATCAACTTAAAACCGTATTTTTTGTAGATCTGCTGCTTTTCGGCTTTGCGGGCAAGATATTCGTCATCGTTTTCAGAACTCCAGTACTCGATATAGACCTTGCCGGTGGGGATGTAGAAGTCGCAGTAAACCTCCTCTTCGATAGGTAGTTTTCGTTCATAGGCGTGAACAATCTCTGCCATATACAGCCAGTTGTCGATCAGCATTTCAGATTTTGAGCGCACATAGTGGCCGTCTGTGGTTCTGAGCTTGGCTTCAAACTTTTCCCGAAAATTCTGATTAGCTTCGGCGGGAATAGCGGTGATTTTGGATGAACTCTCGCCCTGAAGTTCTTTAATGGTAGCTCTGAGGGATTTGTTCCTGGCAATGGATTCTGGCCAGGAAACGTAAGGAACGCCTGAGCGAGAGTCTTCTTTCTGAACGCCGCCAACGGATTTTCCCGATTGAGTGACAGTCCAGCCTTTCAGGGCTTTCTCGATCCAGCCAAGCTCGGAAAATATGGAATTGATTCGGTTGGCGGACAGCTCAAACAGTTTGCCAATGGCTGTAGCCGTGACCAACGGCTGTTGCTCCGACTTTTCGATGGTCAGGTCTTCCGGCCAGGTAATGTACTGGCCATATTTTGCATGTGTGGCGTATTCGCCGCCGGCCTTCTCGCCGGATTCCAGCAGGGTCCAGCTATCATTCTCTCGCTTGATAAAGGATGCTGACTCCAGCTGTGTAAAAAGTTCTTTGCTGGTTAGTTCGCGCTTTTTCGCAAGTGCAGAGGTGGATAGTTTTTTGGCCATTGATCGGTACATCCCTGCTAAATTAATTTCGAAGCTTCGTTCTTTGAGGGATATTAACCCGAATTGCCCGAGAGTTTTAATTTGGTAGCAGAGAATGGAAAAGGTCAGGGCCCGAAAGATCTATCAGTTACTTCTTCGGGCCGTACATCTATCAACTATCAGTTCCTTCTAGCAACTTGTTGATCAGCCGGGTGTTCGTTTCATAGATGACTTCCAAGGCTGCTTCCTTGAATGCCTTGGAGTCAGCATAAACGGTTTTTTCTGAATCGCTGCGTGTACTTGTTCCGCTTACCATTGCCAGGGCGTTAGTTACCCCCTGAACAACTTTGACTGCACTGGACGTCGTGTCCCTGATGGTTCCAAAGGGTTTGACGCTGTAGACCGGTTGGCCAGTTTGGATATTGATCACATCACCGAAACACTGGCCGTGTTTGTCGCAGGTTTTGAGAGTCGATCCAAATAGTGATGCGTTGGCGTGTACGGATGGACCCATGGATACTTCGGCGGAGGCGGTGCTTTGCTGGAAGCCCACGTGGCTGGAGGTTTGCTTGCCGAAGGCGGCAAAGTTCACCATGATCTTGGGCTCTACCAGAGCCGCTTGAGTTTCATTCATCAGATTGCCGTGTCGAAAATACTGCTTGAACATGCTGAAATCACGCATTCCTTTTGCGACAAATTTTGCGCTAGCACTATCTATGTCAGGGTAAGAACCGGTATCCCATGTTTGGTATTCGTTGGTGTTTTTCAGCTCCTCAACCCCCCAAACCTGATATCCAGTTGCGGCCAGTTTGGTCTTGGAATCCTGGTAACCTTTGTTGGTAATCTCCTGCAGTGTTTCCTGGTCAACGCCTTGAAGCACTGCGTGGACATGTGTATTCGCGGTGGGGCCGGTCCAACCTGCTGAAGCAGAAGCGCTTTGACCTGCTTTTTTATCGAAGAAGACGAAATATCTGGGGATACTAACTTTGGTAACCCCTTGCCACTTGCGGCTGTCTCCTCGCATGTCAGGGTAGGGGCTTTTGACGAATCGCCCTTTCATATATTTATTAGGCACAACAGGTGTGTCGAAAGCCCCCTCGTTCTCTCCCACTCGAGAGGCCTGGGCAGGCTGGTTGCTCTTCTCTGCAGGCTGGTCGTCAGGCCCCGAAACGGTATCTACTACAGCGTCTTTAGTTTTCTCAACACCTTCGGCCACCTTATCGACCAAGTCACCGAGGCCAAAAGCATGTACAAAGCTGGTGGACAAAAGTAATAAGCCAGTGGCAAGCAGACTTAACAATCTTTGATTGGACATGGGTTGTATCCCGTTTGAGATTAGCGGAGAACTATTGTGATTTACCTTTTTAACGGCCTACAGCAGACATCGAAGTCGTGTGATAAAAAATCAATATCTGTATAAGGTTTGATTAAGATTTAGTCAAGTCTCCCATTGGAAGCGAACAGGCTGTTCATCAGACTAATGTGCCGGAAATCGAGATCAATGAGATGGCTTTGATTTACGACTAACTTTCTTCCAGATAAAAATATAAATGAATCCGTTGATGAGTAGAACGGCGATGCCAATTAGCAGAAACCCTTGAGGTGGAAAACTATCGCCAAACAGGATTTGCGGATAAATCAGCGGCAGAATGTATTGCTCGACAAAACTAGTGTCGTAGCCTGCAGTGGCTCCCAGAGAGCGAAGATCATTCTCCAGGTAGGTAAGCGGGCAGATCCAACCGCCGATCTCGATACCACCCCCCCACAAAAAGGCTGGAATATGCAGCCAGGCCAGCTTCGGCCAGTGAAATACCAGTAGGCCACCGAATACCACGAAGAGGATAAACAGCAGGTGCAGGCAAACGGTTAGGTCGGCTAGCAGTCGATAGATCATAGAGGTAGTTTAGTAGTGTACTTAATCTCCTCCATGGAAAAGCTGGAGGTTACATCAGATAGGCCGCCGACTTTGTTGACTAGTTTTTTATAGAACTGGTCGAATGAGGCGATATCCTTGGCCACCACCCGCAGTAGGTAATCCCACTCGCCCGCCATGCGGTAGCACTCCATGACCTCATCAAACTCACCGACTACGTTGGCGAAGTGTTCCAGCCAGTCACTGTCATGATGTTGGGTTTTGATGTGTACGAAGACCGAGACGCTGCGCTCGACTTTAGCGCCGTCCAAAAGGGCTACCCGGGCCTTGATAATCCCTTCTTGTTCCAGCCGTTTAATTCGCTTCCAGCAGGGCGTACTGGATAGATTGACCTGTTCTGCGATCTCACTTACAGAGATTGTTGAGTCACACTGGAGTAGGTTAAGTATATTCTTGTCTGTGCTATCCATGGGTATCTATTCTAATTTTGCTCTATTGATAGAATTATTTACTACTATAGCCCTAAATCAGTGGTTGTTTTGGAAAGTTTGTCTCCTGGGACTGGCATACACTGTTTCTATTGGTTGTGAACTTAGTGATGGAACAGTTTTATGGGCAATTGGGTAGCAGAATCTATTCAGCGGATCTCGGCGGATTATCATCGATCTGCAGACACTCACCTGATCAAATTGGAGGTGCCTAAGCTAATGGGGCGAGGGATCGATCTCTACCTGAAAGATGAGAGCACCCATCCCACCGGTAGCCTGAAACATCGATTGGCGCGGTCGCTTTTTCTGTATGCGTTGTGCAACGGCAAGATTCATCAGGGCACCACCGTTGTTGAGGCATCCTCAGGTAGCACCGCAGTTTCGGAAGCCTATTTTGCCCGAATGATCGGGGTGCCTTTTATTGCCGTGATGCCCCGTAGTACGGCCCAAAGTAAGATCCGGCAGATTGAGCTGTTTGGTGGCCGCTGCCACTTTGTCGATTGTGCAACCCAGATGCACGCAGAATCGCTGAAGCTGGCTGAAGAAGTAGGTGGCTACTTTATGGATCAGTTTACTTACGCTGAGCGCGCCACCGACTGGCGGGGCAATAACAACATTGCCGAGAGTATCTTCAAGCAGATGGAGCACGAACCCTATTCGGTACCCAGTGCAGTGGTAATGAGTGCCGGAACCGGTGGTACTTCAGCAACTCTTGGACGCTATATTCGATATCAAGGTTACGATACCCAATTGTTGGTGGTGGATCCTGAGAACTCGGTGTTTTTCGATGCCTATCAGCGCAGAGATTCTGAGCTGACCTTGAACCGCTCCAGTCGTATCGAAGGTATTGGCCGTCCGCAGGTAGAGGCGTCGTTTCAGCCTGATGTGATCGACCAGATGTTGCAGGTACCCGATGCCGCCAGTATCGCGACTATTCACTGGCTGGAAAAACTGATCGGTCGCAAAGCCGGTGCCTCAACCGGAACCAACCTCTGGGGGGCTTTGCAGGTGGCCCAGAGGATGATCGACAGCGATCAGCAGGGATCTATCGTGACGTTAATGTGCGATGGCGGTGAGCGCTATCTGGATACCTATTACCACCAGGCCTGGGTTGCAGACCATATTGGCAACATTTCTCCCTTTACTAAGCAGTTGCAGGATTGGTTATCCTCCTAGGAAAAATGGAATCAGCAGCGCGTTAATCAAATCAATAAAGAAAGCGCAGACTAACGGCACCACGATAAAAGCCAGGTGCGAGTTACCGTAGCGCTGGGATACCGCAGACATGTTGGCCATCGCAGTGGGAGTGGATCCCAGGGAAATTCCTCCGAATCCTGCGCAGATCACCGCTGCATCGTAGTTGCGTCCCATAGCGGGGAAGACCACGAAAACGGTTACCGCCAGGGCAACAACGAACTGTACGGTCAGGATACTGAGGATCGGTCCGGCCAGATCCACCAGAGCCCATAGCTGCATGCTCATCAGCGACATGGCGAGGAAAGTCCCCAAAGAAACATCGGCGATCAGTGCGATGGCTGGTTGGTGCGAAGGCCAGGCGGTACCGATAAATCGGGGAAATGATTTAGGCAGGCCATTGGTGATCAAGATACCGGCAAACAGACAGGTGACGAACAGAGGTAATTGCAGACCCAGTTGCTGCAATCCCTCGTTGATCAAAAAACCCAGGATCGCGCTGACGTGGATGGCCAGGATGGCATCCAGCAGCTCAAGATGACCAATAGGGGTGGTTTTCTTAAACTCTGCTACACCGACATCCATCGGCTCTGAGGAGTTGGGTTTAAGGTTGTGTTTATTGATAAGAAATTTGGCGATGGGGCCGCCCATCAGGCTGGCCAGAATAAGCCCGAAGGTGGCGCAGGCGATTCCGATCTCCATGGCGTTGGAGATACCAAACTGCTCTGAGATACGGGGTGCCCAAGCGATAGCAGTGCCATGGCCGCCGATTAGTGAAACACTGCCGCCCAAGAGTCCGACCGGTGTGTCCAGATCAAATAGCGATGCGATGGTTATGCCGGTCAGATTCTGGATCACCATATAGGCCACGGTGACCGCGAGCAGAATCATCAGCGGCTTACCGCCCTTTACTAAATCTCTAAGGCTGGCGTTGATGCCGATGGTGGTGAAGAAATAGACCAGGAGGACATCGCGGGCGGCCAAGTCAAAACTGATTTCAATTCCAGAGACCAGATAGATTGCTGCTATCAGGATAGAAATGATGAGTCCCCCGGTGACCGGATCGGGGATGCTGAACTCCTTGAGTGGTTGAACCGCGTCATTGATACGCTTGCCGACAAAAAGCACGATGATGCCTAAAGTAACTGCAAAGAATGAACTGAGTTGCAGTGCCCCGTCATTGAATTCCATTGTTTATTTCTCCCCGTTGTCCGCTGTTGAACTAAGCTATCTGGCTGTGAGGGGATTTACCGCCTCGGTGGTGACAGCTGCTATTGGACCGAAAGATGGGTCGGGTTAATAATGATACTCAGCGATAGGAATCATTCTGCTGGGTTATTGAGGTGCTATCTAGGGAGTGTCGAATAGGGAGTGCCTAAGGCTATTCGGAAGCGCTTTAGTGGATAGATGGCGGTACATAATTTCACAGAAAGTTCATCTGAAGGGCTAGAGTTTTGTATATACATTGGCTATCATTTGTGTGATCAAGATGTGCTGTAAATTTGATGTCGAATGGATCGGCCATGTTGCCGATAAAGGTAGCTACCAAATTGAGTACAGACATTTCCACTGAATCCGATTCCCCCCGCCGCTATTTCATTACTGGCTCATTTGATCCTCAAGTGCTCGCCCGCAAGCTATCCCCCAAGTTGCAGTTGCAAATCCCCGACCTTTCGGCCGAAAAAGTCCAGTCTGCAGATACTTTTGATAATCAACTGTTGAAATCAGGGCAGGAGCTATTTGTTGCCGAATCCGGTGAACAGTTCTGGCTTTTTGAAAAAGGCAGATTGAAGCTGCAGGGTGACGACAAAATAGCGTTACCGGGACTGATTATGGAGCTGCCCGATAGCTTGTCGGCACAGCTGCAAGCGGATGAGATCCGAGCCCTTTTGCCTCAGCATCCGGCTAAGATCGGCTGCCGGAAGATGGCGCTATTGGATGACCAGAAGAAGACTGTGGCAAGGATCAATCACTGGCAACTCAGTGGCAACGACAAAACACTGCATTGGGTCGAAGCCTCGCCAGTACGTGGATATGTGAAGTCGTTTGCTCGCTTGCAGGAGGCGCTGGCGGCTATCGGATTGCAATCTAACGCGACTATGCCTGAACGATTGCTGCCAAGCCTGCGGTTAAAGGTCAGTCTCTACAGTGCTAAGCCAGATTTTAAAATCGCCGATAATGAACCAGCACAGCATTTGGCGCGTCGCCTATGCAGTGGCATGTTGAGCATTGCCCGCTTGAATGAGCCCGGGACGATTAAGGATCTTGATAGTGAATTCCTCCACGACTATCGGGTCAGCTTACGGCGAGTTCGGTCGGTAGTTGCGTTGTTTAGCAAAGTGTTTAACGAGCAAGATAGCCAGCGAATGAAAGCTGAGTTGGCAGACCTGATGCGGCGAACCAATCGGTTGCGGGATCTGGATGTCTACCTCTTGGAAAAAGAGAGTTATTTCAAACTGCTGCCCAAGCACCTTCATAGCGGCCTCGAAAAAATGTTCCGGGACTTCACTCGCGAGCGAGGTAATCAGCAGCGTAAAACGGCCAAATGGCTGGCGTCCGACGATTATAAGCAGGCAATCCTTTCGGTAGAGAAATTCTTTAGTCAGCAACCGCTTTCAAATGCTCCGAACGCTGCTACACCAGCGCTGGGGCTAGCGAAATCATCGATCTGGAAGCGATACCGTAAGGTTTGTGCAATTGCCAAGGAGATTACACCAGAGACGCCGGACGAGCAGGTTCATGACCTGAGAATCCAGTGTAAGAAGTTGCGTTACCTGATGGAGTTCTTTTCACCGCTATTTCCCAAAAAAGTGATTAAAAAACAGATCCGGGCGTTGAAGGGGCTACAAGATAACCTTGGCCGATTTAACGATTTCTCGGTTCAGCAGGAATCATTGCACGACTACCTCAAGCGCAAGATGGAGCGCGGAAATCTTGATCTGGATGTGGCTGATTCTATCGGTGCCTTGCGGTTAGTGCTCAATCAACAGCAGCGGCAGGAGCGGGATCGGGTGATGGCTTGTTTTGCCAGATTCCACAGCCCCGAGATACATCAGTCTTTCGAAACATGTTTTGACCACAAGAGGAATGCATGAAGATACTAGCCTGTTACAGCAACAAGGGGGGCGTTGGCAAAACCGCTTCTTCGGTCAACATTGCCCACGCCTTTGCCAATAATGGCTATCGGACGCTGTTGTGTGATTTGGACCCCCAGGGCGCATCGGGCTTTTATTTTCGTGTTAAGCCTTCTAAAAAGCTGGTGGACGATGCCTTCTTTCAGGATTCCGGACGGTTTCTGAAAAGTATCCGGGGCAGTGATTTCGATAATCTTGATCTGGTACCCGCCAACATGACTTTCAGGGATTTTGATGTCTTTCTCGACCGGATGAAAAACTCTCAATCCCGATTGCGCAAGGCGTTGAAAACAGTGAAAGGGGAGTACGATGTGGTGGTGCTGGATTGCCCGCCCAATCTGTCGCGATTGTCGGAATCGGTGTTCAAAGCGGCGGATCATGTACTGGTGCCAGTGATCCCTACCACCCTGTCAGAGCGCACTTTTCAACAACTGAATGGGTTCTTTGAGGAGCAGGGATTTAACCGTAAAAAAATCTTGCCGTTTTTCTCCATGGTCCAGCGCAGTAAGAAGCTGCATAATTTCACCATGGACAAGCTGAGAAAAGAGTACAAAGAGTTCTGCAAAACAACGATTCCCTTTTCCACCGATATTGAAAAGATGGGTATCCATCGTGCGCCTGTGTCTGCCTTTGCCAGCAGTCGGGTGGCTAGCAAGTCTTACCAGAGTCTCTATGGCGAGCTAAAGAAGCGGGTGCTCTGACTGTTGCGACCTGGGTGTGTGAGTATCAGGAGAGGGCAATATGTGCCATACCAGCGCTGAAGAGCAGGCCGCACACCAATAGGGCTTCCCAGATTGAAGAAAGATTCATGGGGACCTCGAAACAAACAATTTATGCTTAGTTAATTATAGGTGAAAGCCACTTGATCGGATTGCTCGCACCTATCTCATTTGACCACTTTTATTCAATACGTGTGGTGAGGGTGAATAGATCACCCTCACCCTGAATGATTACTGTGAATTACCCGCGAAGTTGAAATACCTTTGTCACACAGCCCTGTTCTAATGCCCGCCGACTCTCGCTGAGTTCGGTCTCTCCTGCCATACGAGACCGAGTGCTTATGTTTAACAGGGATTTAATCAGGGTATGCAGGACATGACACCAGAAATCACAGTGATAGAGATTCCCACGCGCAATACCAAGGCGTTATTCGTGAATGATGATCTGGTAGTTTGGGCTGACCCACAGCAGGATGATCCGATCTATCTTGTCGATGAGGCGGCAGAGCATCTGGCTGGTGTGCATCGGGTCAGCATCAACTATCTGACCTGTGAACTACCTGACCTGTGAACTACCGGAAGTTTTCTGATGGGCAAAACAGCATCAATGTAAAAAGGGCTCTGTTACACAGGCCCCTTAATAGCACTAATCCATTTCATTGAGCTCGGCACTGGCCAGCTTTTCGTCGACTTCCAGTTCGAAAGTGCCCCCCATGGATTCACCCTTGGCGATACGAATATTCCAAATCATCGCGTACCAGGGTAGGGGAGCGGAACAGTCATTTACTACGACTTCTAGATATTGCCCTTTTTCGGTTGGCGCGAATCCCAGGGACTGGCCCGCCAGAAAAACTTCGATGGGTAGCTGCTCTTGTGTGCGTTTGGACTTTGCCAGAAATTTAAAGGTCGCCATAACAATTCCAGACTGATAATGATCGTGGAAGGTGACAGGAGAGTCCTGTAGCACCGCCGATTCGGTCAATAAAACACAGTAATTGGAAAGAAATGACGACACTTTTATGACAGCGTATTGGTTAGCCGTTGAGTCACCCGGTTTTTCAGCGTGGTCTCAGAGCTCAGTCATTGATGACGGTCTTGGGGTCCTTGGGCAGTGTGATCTTAAAGCAGGTGCCGACATCGGGGGTGCTCTCGACATCGATTGTACCGCCGTGTTTCTGAATGATGCTGTAGGAGATCGATAAGCCCAGACCAGTACCTTTGCCCACGGGTTTGGTGGTGAAGAAAGGATCAAATATATCCTTAATCATCGATTCGGGAATGCCCACGCCGCTATCTTCGATCTCGATGGTTACCTGATCATCAGATGAGTGAGTGCGCAGGGTGATGGTGCCCTTTTCTTTGATAGCTTGGCCTGCGTTGACCAGCAGATTCATAAACACCTGGGCCAATTGCATGGGCAGGCACTCGATCTGTGGAAGGTCGCCATACTCTTTGCGGATCTCTGCCTTGTACTTTAATTCGTTACGGGCAACGTTAAGGGTGGTATCCAGGCATTCATGGACATCTGCCAGTTGCCAGTCGTTGTTGTCGATCCGGGAGAAATCTTTCAGATCCTTAACGATTTGTTGGACTCGGTTTAGCCCCTCATGGGTTTCCGAAAGCAGGTCCTGGAGGTCTTCCAGAATATACTCGGGTTCCACCGATTTTAGCTGTGCTTGCAGCTTCTCATAGCCTGCTTCGGCTGATAGAGCGGAGTTCATAGCCATATATTGCTGGAGCAATTGGGTGATATCGCTGGCATAGTTTTCCAGCGTACTGATGTTCGATTTAACATAGCCAATGGGGTTGTTGATCTCATGGGCAACACCGGCTGCCAAGTGGCCGATGGCTGCCAGCTTTTCAGATTGCACCAGCTGTTGCTGGGCATCTTGAAGCTGTCGAATTAACTGCGCCTGTTCTGCTTTCTCTTTTTCCAGCTGATCTTGATAGCTGTGAAGTTGATTATTCTTGCGCTTGAGGTCAATGGTCCGTTCTTCCACTTTGCGCTGAAGTTCTTCATTGAGAGAGCGTTGTAGCTCCTCCGCTTCCTTAAGCGCAGAGATGTCCATGCAGGAGCCGTTGAGCCCCATGGGATTCTCGTCTCCGGTCATACGTGGCGTTGCTTTTTCGTGGATCCAATGGAATTCGCCGCTGTGGTTTTTGACCCGGAACTCGGTCTCGTAGGCGATACCCTCGTCAACGGCTCGCTGATAAAGCGCCAGATAATCATCAAGATCTTCCGGGTGGATATAGGTCTGCCAGCGATATTCACTGACATCGTTGAGGGTTGCACCGGTGTACTTTAACCAGGATTCGTTGAAGAAGCTTCGTTTGCCTTCGGGGTCGCAGAGCCACAGCATAGCGGGGGTCGAATCGGCCAGAGCACGAAAACGATTTTCACTCTCGTGCAAGGCATCGAGTAGTTGGTTCTCGGCCGCTACACCGCGGGGGCGCTGGTTGATGGCGTCTACCAGTTGTTTATCGGTTTTAAGGATATGGTGGATCAGCCATTCCACTAAAAAGCGGAACAATACGGGAGTGTTTTCCTCATCCAGTCCTGTTTCTGCCAAGTTGGTTACTTCGGCGATAAATTTTTGGTGGGCGGCTTGATGGAGTTCGATGTGCTCTGCCGACACTGATGGCTGATTGGCCATCAACTCCTCTTCGCAGGAGAAGTGGTAGACAGTGTAATCCATTAATTCCTTTAACAGGGCTGAGCTGGCTTTGCTGTGTAGTTCAACCGCCACCTCTCGATCCAGCTCATTGATCAATCTGACCAGATTCTGATGCTGCTCATCGATGAGCTGGTGTCCGGTTTCGAAAGAGGTGTTCCAGTTAAATAGCGCCATCCAGCTGAGCCTCAGAATCCTTGATTTCAAGAGGTCTAATTTAGCAGTTGATGACGCTTAGTAGCCAGTAAAAACTGAGGGGTGTTCAGCGGACGATCTGAATTTAAAGCTGTCCGTCAGGATTCAACGAGTTATGTCTGCCTAGCCGAGGTTATCCGGTTTTAGATAATTCCCTTGGTCATAAACATTAAACGTAACCGCTCGGCGATCTCAATCTCCAGATGCTTAAGCTCATCCAGGCTGTCTGCATGGTGAAAATCCCAGCGGATATGAGTTTGATCAGAGGGCAGCTCCGGCAAAGCCGAATGGGACTTGTCGCACAGAGTGATGATCATATCGAAGTGTCGGTCACTCTGACTGTCCAGGGAGCGGCTGGTTAACGCCTTGTCTTCGCCACTGACCTGCTGTGCCCAGTGATTGATATAGCCGGGTACTTCCATAGGTTCTGGGCCAGCACTGATTGCCTGTACCTTGTTTCCGCCGAGCTTGTTGGCGAGAATTTCGGCGATTTGGGAGCGAACAGAATTGTGGCGGCAGACAAACAGTAATTCCAAAGGTTTGTTATCAGGCATCTTTATCCCTTAGGTTTTATGGTTAACGCTTACAACATTGACAGGATAAACCAAGGGATAGCTGTCTGCATGGGGAAGGATCGATATATGTGCCTTAGATCAGTTGATGGTCATTTTTCCGATACGGCGGCTGAGTTGTCCAATCTGCTTTGCGACGGTTTCGAATGTTTTTGGGACAGTGAGCTGTAAAGATTAGCCAGCTTTCGGGTCAGGTTGGGGACCGACCAGGTGTCGGCGAATTGTTTTGCATCTGATGCTACCTGTTTGCGTCTTTGAGGGTCGGCCAGCAGTTTCAGGGTTTGCTGGCTGAACTGTTCCACATCCTCCTCGGCATGCACCGCTCCCCGTTGAGGTTCGACGATATCCCGAGTCCCCATCACCGCAGTGGATATTACCGGAACCCCCAGCGCCATGGCTTCCAACAATACCAGTCCCTGGGTTTCAGTACGGGAGGCGAAGACAAAGGCGTCGCCGGCACGGTAGCAATCCGGCAGTTCGCTTTTTCGCTCGAGATAGCCGACAAAAAGCAAGTTTTTTTCAATATCGAGTTTTCTACCCAGTTGTTTTAAATGCTTCAGAGCTGGTCCTTCGCCCGCGACGATTAACAGGATCTTTGGCAGTGATTGTTTCAGTCGGCAGATCACTTGCAGCAGAAAATCGATATTCTTTTCATGAGCAATCCGCCCCACATGCACCAGGGTCGGGCGTTGAGAATCGATGTCGTGCTGCTTGCGGAAGCGGTCTCCACAGCCTTCAGTAAAACAGGATTGATCGATACCCGTAGGGATTACCTCGGCAGGGCAATCGACTCCGTAGGCACGCAATACTTCTAACATCGCGATGGAGGGAACCACCACCGCATCGACGTCATTGCATTGGGAGCGGGTGAAACTGCGAGCGGCGTAGCGCATCCAGGATTTGGGTAAAAGTGGAACGTAGTGGTAAAGATACTCTTCAAAAAAGGTGTGGTAGGACTCTACGGTGGGAATTCCTAACAGTTTTGATAGCTTCATCCCTGCATAGTGGGCGACGAATGGGGTTTGGATGTGAATGAGATCGTAGCCTCCTGCTTTAAGCGCATCCGTCCGTTTATAGACCTCACCTATCTTCATCATTCGATCTTCGGGATCATTGATCAGGCCCCGTGATGGGATGCGGATGATCCCCGATTCATCATTGGTTGCAGTAGGGTAGGCCGGCACGACCAAAGTGACCTCGTGGCCCTGATTGTGAAGCTCACTACGGAAAGTTTGAATCGACGTGGATACGCCGTTGATACGGGGAAAGTAGACGTCGGAGATCATCAAAATGCGCACGAACGAGGCTCCCGCCGAGTTAGGATAATTGTAATTAATTGGTTTATTTAGATCAGCGGAATAGCAGCAGTCGCCAATATAGCCCCGAGGGAACCCCCCGCTAAAACATCCGTAGGGTAGTGCAGTCCGAGTACAATACGGGACAGTGCAACCAGTACCACAAAAGGAGTCAGCAGCCAGGTCAGTTCGGGGTATTGGCTAATCGCAATCATCGAGAATGCCACGGCATGGAGGGTATGCCCGGAGGGAAAACTGAATTGGTCCAAAGGTGCTGTGCCTAGACGAATCCGATGATTAACCTTGTAGGGGCGTGGACGGCTAGTACCGGTTTTAAGCAGTTTGTAGAACAGCACGCCGAACAGTGCTGTTACCCCCATAGCCAAGGATACGGGCAGCGCTTCTGTGCCGTAAACAAAGGGTAGAAGTACCATTAACAGGTACCATAGGATGCCATCACCTAAGCGGCTAATGATGGCGAAGAAACGCACCGTCAAACGTTGTTGGCAAGCGTTGTTGAATTTTTCACAGATGCCTAGCTCATAGTGGCTGACACGCTGAAAAAATCCCTCTGGTTTTGCATGTATCATCATTCATGACCTGCAGGCTGACCATTTTATTTATGATCTGCCGCGATCATGAAGTTGGGATGACGAGGCTGTTAAATCCATATGACAGCTTGCTGGTCATTAGGGTGCAAAAATGTACAGATAAGCCTAACCCACCAAGCACTGTATCATTGCGAGCAAGGGTGCGTGATGGACCGAAGGACGATCTGATAGTTACAGCCGCTCGTGAGATGACTGACGTTCAGTGTCGTAGTTTTCGTATCTGCTGGCAGGGGCCTGCGATCTTCGGTACCCCTGTTTGCCCCTGAGGCACGATGGTTATACTGCCACCGTGGCGGAGATAGTCTTCAGTTTGTTGACGGATCGAGTCGTGGGTTTCCCGAGCCGGGGGTGGCTTCGGTAGGGTGCGACGACGCATTGCTTTCACGGAGTTCACCTCTGGTTAAAATGAATACAGATTGAGGTGACGGATAAGTATAGGCGTATTTTCCAAAGTTGCAGGAAATATACTCAGATAGTGTTCTGATCAGTGTTTGAAGCCCTCAGTTAGACTAATGACAGGTTCCGTCATTGGCGTCATCGCGGTAGCAAGATGCGATACCCAATACCTCCGGTAGAATATCACCCAGTATGGGGCCCAGCTCTGGATCGAACTGGCTACCGCTCTGTTCCAGGATATATTCCAGTGCTTGGTCCACCGGCCAGGGCGACTTGTAGGGGCGGGTGCTTACCAGAGCGTCGAACACGTCTGAAATCGCTACGATCCTGCCGACTATAGGAATCTCTTCACCCTTCAAGCCCTTCGGATAGCCTTTGCCGTCCCAGCGCTCATGGTGGGTCATGGCAACTTCCCGCGCTAGCTGCATCAGGTCGGAGTCACTATTACCAATAATATTGGCACCGTACTCGCAATGTCGGCGCATAATGGCCCACTCTTCGGCATTGAGCTTTCCGGGTTTTTGCAAAATGTAGTCGGGAATACCGATCTTGCCGACGTCATGCATGGGCGCAGCATTGAATAGCAGTTCAGCCTGTTCTTCACTGAGCCCCGCTTTCAGTGCCAGCAAACGAGCGTAGAAACTCATACGGATGACGTGGTAGCCGGTTTCATTGTCCTTATATTCTGCAGCCCGCCCCAGCTGTCGAATAATCTCCAGGCGGGAGTCCCGCAACTGTGAGGTTCGAGCCTGGACCAGGCCTTCCAGATCCCGGCGTTGATCATAGAGCGCCAGGTGGGTTTTTACCCGGGCCTGGACAATCGGTGCCGAAAAGGGCTTGGTGATATAGTCCGCAGCCCCCATCTCGAAGCCATAGCTCTCATCTTCTACGGCATCCAGGACGCTGATAAAGATGATCGGTATCGATCCGGTTTCCGGCTTTTCCTTGAGCTGGCGGCAGACTTCAAATCCCCCCAGACCTGGCAGAAGAATATCCAATAAAATGAGGTCAGGGTGAGGGGCTTTAGAGGCCATCTCGAGTGCTTTGGCACCGTCCATTGCAATGGTGATGTTGAACTCATCGCTAAGAATGCCCGCCAGCGCCTGTATGACTTCCGGTTCATCATCAACAACCAAAAGGGTGGGTTTGTCAGTCATGGTTATGATCCCTCATTAATGTGTTCGATTAGCGTCTCTACTTCGTGTCGTGCTTGTTCAAAATTAAAGTGCTGCAGCAAAGCGCGTATCTTTTCGATGGCTGGTTGAAAGTTGGTCTCGGCTCCTGCCAGTAAGGTGTCGCATTGATCCAGGGAGGCGTAATCACTTTTAGCCACCAATGCCAGCAGCGTTGTCAGCTCGGATCTGACGTCGATAGCTTCGATAGCTTCGGTAGCTACCGGTAGTGTCGGTTGACCCTCAAGTCGTTGTAGCCCGCGAAGAACCGGAGTCAACAAGAGCTCGAGGCGGTCCACCTGATCGTTGATAGCGTCAGCCTCTTCCGTATTTACTAGCATAGTCTCCAAGCTGTCGGCTTGTTGCTGTATTTGTTTGGCCCCTATGGTTCCGGCGGTACCCTTTAGATTGTGAGCGTGTCGTCTAGCCTCACTTAGATCATCCTGCTTGAGGGCTTGGCGAAGGTGAGGGATTCGATCGATCTCCTTGTCGGCGAATACCCCCAACAAAGAGCGGTACACCGATTCGTTGCCGCCGGTAAGCCGCAATCCTTCACGGATATCGATCCCCTCCAATTGAGGAATTTGATGGCTGGGCTGGCGTTTTAATGTGGGCCGCTCGCCAATCCAATTGGCCAGCGTTTGGTAAAGTATCTCTGGGTCAATTGGTTTGGTCAGGTAGTCGTCCATACCGGATTCCAGGCAGCGGTCGCGGTCTCCAGACATGGCGCTGGCGGTCATGGCGATGATCGGTAATTCCTTCAATAGCGGGCGTTCCCGTATCCGTCGGGTGGCCTCGTAACCATCCATCACCGGCATCTGCACGTCCATGAGTACCGCGTCGACTTGATTCTGAGCCAGGAAGTCCAAAGCCAACTGGCCATTGCCAACGACGGTTACTGCTATCCCCGCTTTGCCCAGTAACTCTTCGGCGACCAGTTGGTTAAATTCGTTGTCCTCCACCAACAAGACATGACGCTTCTTGAGCCCTTGATCGATTGCAATAGTGGCTTGCTGCTCGCCGCTTTGGCTAACGTCCGCCCCGAAAACGTTCATGATGGAATCAAACAATAGCGAGGGGGTGACCGGTTTTACCAAAAAGTCTTTGATGCCAACGGCGCGTGCTTCCTGCATCAGTTCTTCGCGACCGTAAGAGGTGATCATCACCACCGTAGGAGGGTGTGGAAGGTCGGGGTGTTCGCGAATTTTACGCGCGGCGTCGATGCCATTAATACCCGGCATATTCCAATCCATCAGCACTAGGTCAAAATGGGTCTTGGTCTCGGCAATTTGCTGGATCGCTTCCTCGCCGCTGGAGGCGGTATCAACCTCGAAGGTTAATGATTTGAGAATTTCGGAAAGCGACTGTCGAACCATAGCGTTGTCGTCCACCACCAGAATATGCAGTCCCTGTAGTTTCTTCTCTGGCAATAATTGAGGGTGGATACTTTCTGCAATTGCGAAGGGTAGGGTAAAGGTAAAAGTGCTGCCTTCCCCCTGGGCACTTTGGACGCTGATGTCGCCCTCCATCAGTTTCACCAGACGTTTGCAGATCGCCAGACCTAAACCGGTGCCACCATAGCGCCGACTGGTGGAAGAGTCCGCCTGGCTGAACGATTTAAACAGCTGCTGCTGATGGGCCTGATCCATGCCGATTCCGGTATCTCTGACACTGAACCTCAGCTGAGTGTGTTTACCCTGTTGTTGCAGTTCCTCTACCGTGACATTGATCTCGCCGCTTTCAGTAAACTTGACCGCGTTGTTGACCAGATTGATAAGAATTTGGCCCAGTCGAAGCGGGTCTCCCACCAGGTCGCGGGTGACTTCTGGTGGACGGGAAAAGACCATCTCAAGGCCCTTCTCCTGGGCTTGGTAGGCCACCATGGTAGAGACATTGGCAAATACATCTTCAAGATCAAAACTGACTCGCTCCAATTCCAGCTTACCTGCTTCGATCTTGGAGAAATCGAGAATGTCGTTAATGATGCCGAGCAACGACTTTGAAGATAGACTGAGCTTGTTCAGGTAGTCCCGCTGTTTAGGTTCCAGATCGGTTTGCAGACACAGATGGGCGAGTCCGGTAATGGCGTTCATGGGGGTGCGGATCTCGTGGCTCATGTTAGCCAGGAAATCACCTTTGGCCCGGTTGGCTTGCTCGGCTTGCTCCTTGGCAGCCTGAACCGTGTTGAGTAGATCACGGCGTTCGCTACTGTCCTCTTTGATCGCGACGAAGTGAGAGATTTCGTCATTAGCTTCGGTCAGCGGGGAGATCAGCATCGACTCCCAATAAAGTTCGCCGTCTTTACGCCGGTTGAGCAGTTCGCCACTCCATTCGCCTCCCGCTTTGATGGTATCCCACAGGTCTTTATAGACCTCTTTGGGAGTCTGGCCGGACTGGAATATTCTGGGATTACGGCCCAGTACCTCGTCTTCGCTGTAACCGGTCACTTCGGAGAATTTGCGATTAACGTACTCGATACGGCCATCGCTATCGGTAATTACGACTGTCGCCGGACTCTGGTCCACGGCGCGGTTAAGCTGGCGGAGCTTCTCTTCCATCACTTTGCGGGTGGTGATATCCATCAGCGTGCCCGAGATTCGAATTGGTCGATGTTGATCGTCCCACTCTACTGCAGCCAGTTTCGATAGAATCCATCGGGTCCGCCCCTGCTTGGAGACGATTCGGTATTCCAGTTCCTGAGTAAGATCGACATCCTCCATTAACCGTTGACGTGCTGCCAGAACCCGTTCCCGATCCTGTGGATGCAGTCGCTGCTTCCAGCTTTGCAACGGGTTTTCCAGGCTCTTAATATCTTGGCCCAGAATCTCCGCCATCCGCTGGTTGACGGTGACCAGACTACTGCTTAGGTCTTCATCCCAAGAGGCAAGGTTTCCGCCTTTCAGGGCAAGACCGAGCCGGCGTTCACTTTCAGACAGGGCGATGGTTCGTGAATGTACTCGCTCCTCCAGCTCATCACGGGCACGTTTGAGGGCAATATTGGCTCGCTCTCCGATCAACAGTACAAAGAGTGATCCGAACAGGGATACGGCGATGGTTAGCGCCAGTATCGCGTAGGTGGTTTGGCGGGCCGCATAGTAGGAGTCCAGTGCTTCTTCGATGTCGATCTCGGTCGCCAAGCCTATATGCAGGGCGCTGTTCCAAAGCCAGGCGCCAATGACCTCAACACCGCGGTAATCACGGTAACCGTCGGTGTCGTGGCCGCTCAATCCTGCCGTGGCATTTTTTGCCATACGGGTTAGTTGCCATTGCTCCGATACTGGCGTTGGAGCGGTTAGTAGGCTTTGGCCAGGATCTCTTATGGTTACCCGAAGAATGTCGCTTTGTTCCTGCTGGATTATGCCTGTTTCTATCAGGTGGTGGCGGAAGCGACTGTGGCTGAGTAACTGTCCCTGTTGGTTGAAGGCATAAGTTTCACCACTGCGGCCAATCTGTCCGGTTTGGGTGAGTCGGGAGAACTCGCCAGATGGACTGAATGCCAGAGCGATCGCGGCGATGGTTTCACCGCGGGAGTTTTGAATCGGGCTGGCGAAGTAGAGCAGCGAATTGATACCTTCAGCGGTTGTCTGAATTGGAGGGACAAACAGGTCCTTGCCCGCCTGCAGCTCCTGGATGGTATAACGTTGAGTGGCAAAGCTAATGGGTTTGTTGATCGATTCTGGCTGATCACTGATCAGTACCTTGCCGTTAAGATCGATCAGAAAATAGCCCTTGTGGAATTGGTTGGCGAGTTCGTCGCTAAGGTAATCCTGTAGTTGTTGGATTAATAGAGGCGAACTGCTCTGGTCATCGAGTAAACGTTGGCTAAAGGCGATCATCGGTGAGCGTGTGGCGAGGTGATGCAAGGATTGTTTGTGCAGTCTGGACCAACTGCTGATCGATTCCTGGGTACCGTTGAGAACGGTTTGCAAGGTCACGACTGTATCGCTAAGAATCCGCGTTTTAACCCGTTCTAAGATGACTGCGGCAATAGTCCCAACCATGGTGATGGAAAAGGCCACCGTTAGCAGGGTAATCCAGCGTACCCGGGACGAACCAAACTCAAAGCGGCTGGGATCCTGGCTGGTGCGCTTCCAGAGTTGAAATATCACTAGCGCAATAAAGGCCAAAGTAATGGTGAGCAGGCCAATCTGAAGATAAAGGTTTCCGGTCTCTTTGGAAGCTGTGTCGGTCGTTGTGGAGAAGTGGATGTTGACCCAGCGTTGCTCGATCGCTTCATGTTCGTTCTTGGACAGGGATGACAAACCCTTGTTGATAATCGACACCAATTCCGGCCAGTCCTTACGAATGGCGAAATGCAGTCGTTGCTTCTCGCTTGAGACCGGCGCCAGGATTTCCAGGTTGTTCAGATGCTGCCGTTGCATTAAGTAAACCGAGGCGGCTTCGTTACCGACAAAGAGGTCGGCGTCACCCAGCGACACGGCTTCTAAAGCGGCTCCTGCAGTGGGATATAGACGGGGATTGAGCTGGGTGTGGTCGCTGAGATAGCCGTGATGTGAACTATTGGCCTGTACCGCTACACGAAGTTTATCAATCTTTTCCAGAGAGGTGGCCTTGGGGCCATCGATACGCCCGATGATAACCCGGGGGAAGGCCAAATGGGGATCGGAGTAATTCAGATAGGCTTGCCGGCCTTCCGTCATGCCAACGCAAGGAAGGACATCCAGTTCGCCACTGCGTGCCTGGGATACCGCCATTGCCCAGCTCTGGTTGGGTACGATCTTCATATTCAGGTTGAGGCGGCGATTGAGCAGCTCCACATAGTCTGCACACATGCCCCGATATTGGCCCTGGTCGTTGATGAATTCAAAGGGGGCAAATTGCGGATCGATGCCAAGCATGATTGTAGGGTGGTCAGCGATCCATTGTTTCTCGGCTTCAGTGAGGTTGATGGCTTTTGGCTTATTTGCAGTGGGGGGCTTCGGCGCTTCGATGGTTATCGGTAACCAGTTGGCGAAGATCTGCCTTATCTGAGGTCCAGGTATGGCTTTCAGTGCTTTGTCGATAATGGCAGCCAGCTCCGGCCAGTCCTTACGAGTGGCGATACGCTGACCATTCAGCCCCTTGCCATATTTCGCCGCTACCTTCAGATTTGAGATGCCCTGCTTATTGGCCAGATAGGTGTTGATTCCCAGAACGCCGATATAGGTATCAGCCTTGCCGGTAGCTACAGCCCAGAGGCCATCTAATGCAGTATCTACCTCTACGGGAGTGATATCGGGATGTTTCTCCAGCACACGTTTGGAGGCGTTGTAACCTTTGACCAGAGCAACATGTTTGCCAGACAGGTCTTCTTCGTTGCGAATGCTCTGATTGTCACGGGCAGTCATGATAACCAAGGGGGTGGGCAGATAGATTTCGGTAAAGTTTAGAAAGTCTTCCCTCTGCTTGTTGTGGCTGGCGGTAAGAATCAGATCCAGGTCTTGGCTCTTGGCACCCTCAATAATTTCAGGCCAGGACAATCCGGGCACCACCTCCATCTCAATATTGAGCTGTTTCGACAGCACCTCCACAAAATCCATAGCGATGCCTTGATACTTTTGTTGGTCATCAACAAAGCTGTAGGGGGCATAGCTGGAATCAACGCCGATGCGAATTTTTGGGTGTTGCTGCAACCAGGCTTTTTCGCTGTCGGTTAAATGCAGCTCGGCTGCTGAAGCCAGGGAGGCCAGCGAAAGTATCAGATAGGTGAAAAACAATAGAGCCGGCCATGAGGTGGTGGCGCATTTGGCCAGCGTGCCTGTGGTCGCTAAGTCTGAGTGTGTAGCTACTGCCTGTAAATCCTTTTGCTCCAGCATTTGCGTCATCCCCGACATGAAACTGGATAGCTAAAACGTACCTTTTAACACTAAGAAAACTAGGGGAATTTGGCTTTAGGATCAACTAAATTTATAGGGATAACCTAAGAGTTAAAGCGGACAGGGGATAAAAATTACAAAGTGGAACCAGAGCCCGATTAGAATCGGACTCGGTAATGTGATTGAGCGGAAGTCGTTAAGGGTTACTGTACCAAGCGTAATTTGGGATGCTTGCTGTTCCAGTTAGCCATGCTGCTGACGCGGCTAATTTGATAGTCGTTGGCATTGTCTAGATTTTCGGAAACCCACACTTTTAGCGCCGATGACGGATCGCCATTCAGCTCGCCTTTGTTAAATTTCGCGGTGGTGTCCAACCAAGCCTGTATAGCAACGCGCAACTCTTCGGCTTGGTATTGGTGATCGCCTTGCAACAACGCAGCAATCTGCTCGGCAATAGCGGGATCCAGCGAATTCTGTTGGTTGGCTGCTTGATCGTTGGCATTTTCTGCCGTCGCCGTAGCGGCAACGGGTTCGCCGTAACCTTCGGCTTCCAGAAACTCTTGCTTGCCGGCTTCCCAGCTTTCGCCGCGTGCGACACCGAGTTCATGTCGGTTCATCAGGAATGAGTGAGCTTCACGGTGGCTGGCTGCCCAATGGCGCAGTTCTGCCCGATTAAAACGGGTTTGTGGGGATATTTCGTATTCGTCGGTGATTTCGCTCTGATGGATCGCCTTGATGCGATATTTTCCATCGGAGTCAGGAACCTTAACCAAAACCTGGCTATCGACGGTGCGAAGCTCGCCTTGCCAGATATCGTTGACGATCTGTTGGTAAAAACGATTTACAGCCGCGCCGGCCCAAAAGTCTTTGGAATCGAACATATCGCGGCAATATTTCTGTACAGGCTTCGACTTATTGTTCAATGCCTGTAAGGAAATTTTACCCGCCAGCAGGGCTACCGCCTGCTCTATGGTGTATTCGACAGCGCTATCAATCGCCATTACCTGGATACCCTCGTTAAGGTCTGCCGAAGCCGGTTCTGATACTCGGGTTATCGACAGACTAAGATGCTACTTTACTGCTGTCGGCATTTTATACTTTAGTCTACCTGTGTGCACTTGTCTTTGCTCAATTTTTACACATATATCAATTTTTGGGGATGATCTAAGCCAGGTTTTACACTTTTAAGGTGCTGGGACGCCATTTTTGACGATCGGTGAAGACATGACGATCGAGGTCTTGGTTTCACCAAATTCGCTCAGAGTGGCGATCAGCGGCTCCAGTTCACGTATCTCAGACATCAATGCTTTGATAATAAATGCACCGTCTCCAGTGACATGATGGCACTCTCGAATCGCTTCCAGTTTTTCCGCTTTCTCTAAGAACTTCTTGTAAAGGCTGGCTGGTATTTTTAGCTGGATAAATACCGTCAGAGTGCGTCCTAGTTTGGTTTCGTCGATGATGGCGCGATAGCCTTCTATTAACTCTTCTGCCTCCATGCGTTTGATCCGTTCGGTAACGGTCGGTAACGACATTCCCACTTCTCTGGCGATAGCGGCATAACTGGCGCGGCCATCCCGTTGCAGGGCTGAGAGTATTTTCCAGCCAACAGAGTCTACTTTGCTAATCATGCGATAAATCCTAAAGATTGATAGGTAATCATAAGGTTTATAGGCGTTATTGTTTGCTTTTATCTATGCCTATTCTGATTTCTGATTCTTAAAATAACAATGTTGTTTTTGTGTTCTAAGAGTCATCGTCGATGGAAGTATTTATTAAAGGTTTGGTGGTTGGGGTCTCGATAGCAGCTCCAGTAGGGCCCATCGGGGTGCTTTGCCTGCAACGTTCTCTAACTAAGGGGTGGCGGCACGGGGCTGTGGCTGGCATGGGGGCGGCTGTGGCTGATGGCGTTTACGGCGCTATGGCTGCTGTAGGAGTGGTGATTGTATTGCAGTGGCTGCAACCCCATATCGATCTGATCAAACTGACAGGAGGGATTTTTCTTTGTTTTCTGGGGTGGCGGACCGGCTGGCAGCCTAGTTCTGTTATAGGGAAGGGCGTGGACTGCGGTAAGGGCTATTGGCGAGAGTTCTTTACTACGTTCTTACTGACCCTGGCGAACCCTCTGACCATCCTGGCTTTTTTGGCAATCTTTTCCAGCATTGGGGGGCTCAGCGATCAAAGCAGCCCCTGGTGGATGGTGTTAGGCGTGTTTTTAGGTTCGGCGATATGGTGGTTGGTGTTGGCATTGGCTGCAGGAAGCTTGAAACATTGCCTTAGCCAGGAAAGCTTGGGTTGGATTAACAGGCTCTCTGCGTCAGTGCTGATCTGTTTTGGGGCTTGGGCGCTGTTGCAAGTTTTGATGTAGGGCTGGTTGCTTAGTGGAATGGCCGCACGGGGCGGATATAACCAAAAAGCCTTGGTAATGAGTAGTATATAACCATATTTTGGGGACGTATTTTAACCAGTAGTCTATTATTATTCCTTCGTGCGTAAATTAATCTCTAATTCAAATTTGAATATCAAAATTCAATTATAATTATCTTTAGTCTATTTTGATTTTTGAATTAAAGTCTTGTCATGGAAATGTCAGGTAGTAGTAGGCTCGGATGGACTCGCTTAATAACATCAGATGTAAACTCCTATCGCTTTGTCTCACGGCGATGCTGTTTTCTGCTTCGGCTTTCGGGGCGGAAACTATCCGGGTGGGCGTCTACCAAAATAATCCCAGCGTTTTCTACGATGATAACGGCAAAGTTCGTGGCTTTTATATTGAGATCCTTGAGCACATCGCTAAAGCCGAAGGCTGGCAGCTGCAATACGTTAAAGATACCTGGCCTGGGCTAATTAAACAGCTGAATACCGGTAGCATCGATATGATCGCCGGCATGGCCTATAACGAAGAGCGCGACAAAATCTATGACTTTACCAGCGAGCCCTTATTTATTAACTGGGGGCAGGTCTATGTGCGCGACAAGGATATCCAATCGATTCTCGATCTCCGCCAGCGACGTGTTGTTGGTCTGAAAGAAGATATCTATACCCTCAGTTTTAAATCCCTGCTTGAACGTTTTGACCTGCCGGTGACCTTTATCGAGGTGGATAGCTATGCGCAGATATTACGCCAGGTAGAGAACGGTTTCGCCGATGCGGGTATTACCTCCCGTTCCAATGGCAACACACTTGCTGCCAATCACAAGGTTTATCGCAGCCCCATTGTCTGTTGCTCGAAAGAGGTCCATTACGCCGTAAAAGAGGGAATGGGCGGAGACTATTTGGAAGCGCTCAACCGCCAATTGCGGACTCTAAAAGATGACAATAATTCCTACTATTTCAAAGCGCTGGATCGCTGGTATGGCGATCAACGGGAGCTTGAAATCCCCGAGTGGCTAATCTGGACCCTGGGGGGAACGCTTTCAGTTTTGGCGATGCTGTTTGGCGGTGTGCTGGTGTTGCGACAGCAGGTCAGCGAGCGCACGTCCAAGCTTCAAGAAGCTCACGATCAACTGGAAAGTCGCGTTGCCAAGCGTACTGCGGAACTCTATGAGAAAAACCAACAGCTGCTTAACGAAATTAACGAACACCGCAAAACCCAGAAAAAACTCCAACATATGGTTCGCCACGACCCGCTTACCGGGCTGCCCAACCGACGCTGGTTCTCTGAGCATCTGCAAGAGGACATTAAGCGAGCCAAGCGCAATCAGCAGCAGTTAGCAGTTATGTTCTTGGATCTGGATGGCTTTAAGCAAACCAACGACAGCTTTGGTCACGATTGTGGTGATTTAGTACTGATCCGCGCTGCAGAGCGTATTCGAGAATGTTTGCGAGAGACCGACAAGCTGGTACGTCTGGGCGGTGACGAGTTTATCGTGATTGTCCCGGAGATACGGTGCCGCCGGGCGGTTGAAGTGGTGGCAGAAAAGATAATCGAACGTTTTCGTGATCCCTTTATTTATGGCGGCTGTGATTGCCCCGTGGGAATCAGTATGGGCATCAGCCTGTTCCCCGATCACGGTGAAGAGCCCGAAGTGCTGCTGAACCATGCCGACAATGCCATGTATTCCTCGAAAAAAACTGGGCGTAATCGCTTTACTGTGTATGGCGATCTAGTTGAGGTTTGTGAGGAAACCCTAGTCGAATAACGGGGTCCAATCTTAAGATGCGGTAATAACTGCGTCACTAAGTCGATATTTGCTTTATAATCTTGAAAATTGGCCACCGATCCTTATAGTGGCCTACCTGACTACCACTCCGGGGCTGATTTGGTTTCGACATGGTGCGTATGTCCTGTGTGCATGTCGTGAGCGGTAAGTGATCACGTAAATAAACCTTGCCACTGCTTAATTGCAAACGACGAAAACTACGCTCTAGCAGCTTAATAACCTGTTTAGTGCCCTTCCACCCGTATTTGCCTATAGGTCGGGGTTCGGAAGGTCATCCCATATAGGATCGCGATGGATGCCTCGCCAGGGGCTGAAGCGCTAAAACTAATCTGGCTCGCTCACAAGAATCCTGTCTGTCGGAGCCTTTCTGAGTTAACTAATAGATAGACTAAGCATGTAGTATCATTGGTTCGGAAACATCGTGGACGCGGGTTCAAGTCCCGCCAGCTCCACCAATTCAGAAAAAGGCTGCCTTAATGGCAGCCTTTTTTATTTCAATATGGACTATCAACCATCGGCTGTTATCTGCTCAACTAATTCTTGTAGCACTGCTGCAGATTTTTCGTTGTCCACTTGGCAGGTCCCTGCCGCTTGATGGCCGCCGCCGTTATATTTCAGCATAAGTTCGCCGACGTTGGTTTTGGAGCCACGGTCGAAGATGGATTTACCGGTAGCAAAAACGGTGTTTTGTTGCTTCAGGCCCCAAAGTATGTGTATGGAAATATTGCACTTGGGGTAGAGGGCGTAGATCATAAAGCGGTTGCCAGCCCAGATGGTTTCTTCGTTGCGTAGGTCCAGTACGACCAAGTTGCGGTGCTCGGTAGCGCAACGTTGGATCTGTTCTTTGAACTTTTCTTCCTGTTCAAAATAGAGGTCGACTCGCTCTTTGACGTCGGGTAGCGCCAATATTTGTTCGATCGAATGGTCCTTGCAGTAATCGATCAAATCCATCATTAGCGCATAATTTGAGATACGGAACTCGCGGAAACGGCCCAAGCCGGTACGGGCGTCCATCAAGAAGTTGAGCAGCACCCAGCCATCGGCGTGGAGCACTTCTTGTTGATTAAACTGGGCGGAGTCACCTTTATCCACTGCATCCATCATTTCGTCCCAAGCTGCCGGGAAGGCATCGTGACCACCATAATGTTTCCAGACGACGCGAGCTGCTGAGGGGGCGTCTGGATCGATGATATGGTTGTCGACTTTCTCGTTGCGAATGGTTTCTGAGAGGTGGTGATCGAAGGCGAGGTTGACACCGGGTACGTAGGGCAGGTTGGTGGTGATATCGCGATTATTAATATCGATCTTACGATCCTGCATATCCTTGGGGTGGACGAATTTAATGTCCTCAATCAGGTCTAGATGTTTGAGCAACACCGCACAGACCAATCCATCAAAATCACTTCGTGTCACCAGTCGATATTTTTCAGCAGCCATTTGAGCGTATCCTTGAGTGTGAGCAGTCAGGAAAAAGTAGCACAGCTTTTCAGGAGTCTAAAGCGCTCAACCGATACTAAGTGCTCCTGCAGAGTGTGGTTTTCGATTCATATGACGAAGATCACATTTTTCGTTTTTGCATGAGGTAAAGGCCGTCTATTGGCAGCTTTTTTGTCAGTAAATCACGGCAGCTTAGGCGGCTGCTCGTTAAACTGTCTTAGATAAGCCAACAGATCTGCACGCTGCTTATCTTTGCGAATCCCCCTGAAGTTCATGATCCGCCCCGGCACGGCGCGGTCGGTGCGGGTTAGGTAGTAGTTGAGGGTGGCGTAATCCCAGGTGTGACCTGATCCCTTCATCGCATCCGAATACTCAAACCCTTCTTTGCTGCCTGCTTTGTTTCCAAACAGATTCCAAAGTAGAGGCCCTTTGCCGTGCTTTCCCTCTTTGACTGCATCGTGGCAATTGATGCACTTGCGGTCGAAGTAAGCGGCACCGGCTTCTACATCGGCATCCCGCAGTAGCTGTTTGAACTCTTTGGTTAGTTCCGGAGTATAGTTGGCCAGTGATTCGGCAGGATCGAAGCGGCCTGCAAAGAGGGAAGTAGTGAGGGTGAGGCCGCCGATTAGGGCTGCCACAGCGATTCTGTGCTGCATGGTTAAATCCTTTTTAGGTCGCTGTGTTGATATAATACAAGTGCGTTTTTCAGTGGCTAGCCTATCATCCACAATCTTGTTCAACGATGACAATCGGTCAACTTTTCTGCTTTTTTGAGTGCTTTGCTGATGGGAGAAATCGTCGAGATAAAACTCTCTCAGTTCCCCGAATGCTGGGAGACTTGCGGGACCTGTGCCAGTGATGATATCGAGGTGGCGGAGGTGCTGGTGAGTGTGGGAGATCGGGTGGAGCTATACGCTCCTTTGGCTGTGTTGGAATTAGCCAAGATTGACTGGGAGATTAGTGCTGATCAGGCTGGGACTGTGCTGGGTGTTTTTATCAACCCCGGTGATCTGGTTGATGAAGGGGAAGTGTTGATGATGATCGAGACAGACTCTTGATCCCCTGATCCTCAGAGTCACAATATCTAGGCTCAAAAATTAGTCTTTGTACTCGTAGTACTTTTTCGCCGATCCCCGCACTTTATCAGCGGGGTATTTGGTGTCATTTTTTGCCATCTTTTGAGCGATAGCGGATTCCAGATCGATATCCAATTTGTCCGCCAGGCGCAGAAGGTAGACGGCGACGTCGGCTATTTCATCCTCTACGCGCTGGTGGCGTTCCGGGTCTTCACTCTTGAGCTGGGCGGATTGTTCTGGCGTCAGCCACTGAAACTCTTCCAGTAACTCTGAGGCTTCCACGGAAAGAGCCATCACCAGGTTCTTGGGATTGTGGAACTGGTCCCAATCCCGCTCATCGGCGAACTTTTGGATCTTCTGCTGCAGTGCTTCGATATCCATAACGGCTCCTGAAGTGGCTGGATCGAAGGGGCCGCTTTAGATTGGCGTGCCCCAGAGATCGTATTCGTCAGAGTGTTCGATCTTTACTTCGACAAAATCACCGGGTGCGCAGTCGTGGAAGCCATTGAGATAGACCATGCCGTCGATCTGCGGTGCGTCGGCGTAAGTGCGGCCGATGGCGCCTTCTTCATCTACTTCGTCGATCAGGATTGGTTGGATGGTGCCGATACGACGCTGCAGTTTACGGGTGCTGATCTCCTGCTGCTTAGCCATGAAGCGTTCCCAGCGTTCCTGTTGTAACTCGGGGGCGATATGGTTGGGTAAGTCGTTGGCTTTGGCGCCTTCTACGGGGCTGTATTTAAAACAGCCCACGCGATCCAGCTCGGCTTCATCTAGCCAGTCCAGCAGTAGTTGAAAATCCTGTTCGGTCTCACCAGGGAAGCCCACCACAAAGGTTGAACGCAGGGCCAGATCGGGTACCTGCTTGCGCCACTTGAGGATGCGCTCCAATGTGTTTT
>JAPHRD010000034.1 GCA_026196225.1 Motiliproteus sp. | reverse complement strand
TCAAAGTGTTAAAGCGGATGGCATACGGTTACCGGGACAAGACGTACTTCTTCTTGAAGATAAAAGATGCCTTTCCCGGTAAAGCGCGATGAACCAAAAAAAACAGGCCTTTAAGCCTGTTTTTGAATTTCGTCTTCGTCCGTTTCCGATTCGGGCGGTGTCTCTTGCAACCAGGTAAGCACCTCCTCCGAGGTACGGAATTGCGGACCTCCGGTCCAAATGGTGGACATCAGGTTGGCCAGCTCCAGCAGCAGCTGTTTGTAGTGGTTGGTAAACAGCCGACTACCAAGGCGCGCGGTAAACCAGCGCAGGATGACTTTGCGCTGTTTTTCTTGATTATGGTTTACGTGCGATTTGAGCGACTCCAGCGTGCGCTCCAGGCGCTCCCTGTCGTCTTCCGATAGATCGGTTGCCATTGTAATCAACTGCAACTCCAACCAAATATCGGATAAAGGCTTCTGTTCCTCACTCATTACAACAACCGCCCTGATTATTCTAGTTGATATAGCGTGCTGGCTTAGCTGATAGTTTAACCCAAACCAACCGTAACATTAACATTTAAAAGTATTTATTAACACGGGTAACGATACCCACACAAGCCCGTTACATCGGTTACCCGCTGCAATTTCTTAATAATTCCAATTATGGTCAAAAAAAAACGATTTGAACAGTTGTTTAAATATTTATTTATCTTAAAATTGTAATCGATATCTAGATATGGACCAGCTGCGAAATCGAGCCCCATCTCCTCTACAAGGATACAGGGACTCGATTCGAAAATATTGTTATAGTTTTCCAGGTTTCAAGAAGTGTCATCCAGAAATCTAGCAAACCTATTAATGACAGCAGTTATCGACAGCCAGTCCTGACAAAAATCGCACAAGGAAAGGTTTCGCACGGGACTAGTTCAGGCATATGCATTGGATAGGAAAGGCCCAACACCACAATCAGTTTGCAGCGGGAGTTGATGAACTCCCCAGTCTGCCGCAGGTATTATTGGAGGTAATGGATGCCTGCCAAGCCCCCAGTGTCGATTTTGATCAGCTCGCCGATTCTATTTGCAAAGATCCTGTACTGCTTCTTAAGATCATCTCTATTGCCTGCAGCACCCGCCCTGTCCAAACAGATCAACTGCAATCATTTAGTCAAATGCTGGCTAACCTTGGAACCAGTACCATCCGCACCATCGTCATCACCGCCACAGTCAATTACTACTTCGCCAGTTCAGATGAAAAGAACAGTCGCGCCCAAAAAAGGATCTGGCAAGATTCACTACGCTGTGCCTATCTAACCAGTGAACTGGCTGAGGAAGCCGGCTATCAGAACAGTACCGAAGCCTATTGTGCGGGACTGTTACATAATGTCGGTGAGTTGATGCTGCTGATCGGTAATCCCAAGGAGTATGCCGAGACTTATCTGTCAGTTTCTTCCGAAAAAGAGCTCACGCTTTTTGAAGAAGAGTGGTTTGGCGCAAACAGCTGTGCTTTGGGTGCAGATACAATCCAAAACCTTATTGCCGATTCCTTTATTTCTGATGCGCTGCTCTATCAACAGGAAGCCACTTCCGCCATCACAGATACACCACAGATTGTGCAATTTCTCAATCTGGCGCAGAAACTATGCACTCCCAACCTGGCATTAGAAAGTTACGCACCAGCAGCACAACAACAACTAGGCATTAATAGCCAACAACTTCTCGATGCCAAAGAACGTGCGGAGCAAAAACTGGCTAATTTGTATCATCAGCTCGGTATTCATAATACTGCGGATCTGGCCCACAACATAAATGACATGGCGGTGCGCAACAAACTCGGTGGCCATATAAAAGGTTTTGCCACCATGTTTGGCCTGAATCAGCGCCAGGGAGTCGACACCCTGCAGGAAAATGCTTGGTACGGCGTCCTTCGCAACTTCAACATCCTGTTCGGTTTCAGTCGGGCCATCGCCTTCCAATACAAGCAAGAGAGTAATCTTTTACAAGGTATCGCTGGCAGTGGCGGCGATACCGCCAAACTGAAACAACTGAGCTTACAAGTCAGCAACGGTCGCTCAATGGTGGCTGAATGCCTCCTTAACGCTGCCCCCTGCTACTCTGAGACACTGGAAGGCAAACACGCCCATTCCCTCACCGATCAGCAACTGCTGCGCTTTTTGGGTAGCGAGTCTTTTGCCTGTATCCCGCTAATCGACAACGGTTTCCGTTTCGGTGTAATTGTCGTGGGAATGAAACGTCAGCAGTTGCTGGCCTTGTCCCATCAAGAATTACTGATCGAGCAGTTTTCCAAGGCAGCCAGTAACAACCTGGCAGAACAGCAGCAAAGTGCGCTCATCTTCCAGCAATCGCTAGATACCCAACGGGCGCAACAGGTCAACGGCATCCGCAAACTTGCCCACGAAGCGGCCAATCCTCTTGGTGTAATCAGCAATTACATTCAGGTTCTGACCAAAACCCTCGATAGCGACGAGACCGTCAACAAACAACTTAATTTGATTCGCGAAGAGTTGGAAAGAGTCTCCTCCCTCATCGACAAAATGAAAGATGTTGATGTCAGCGTGAAATTCGAGGAAGGATTGATTAATATCAACCAGCTAATCGAAGATCAAGTCAGCATATTTCGTAACTCGGTGTTTGCCACGAACGATATCAGTTGTGACATGGCACTGGGTGATGGTATACCTCTGCTTAAATCGCATGCGCCCAGCGTTAAGCAGATACTGACGAATCTGTTGAAAAACGCCGTTGAAGCGATGCCCCATGGCGGCAAAGTGCGGGTAAGTAGCCGTGGCAACGTTAACTTCAACGGTTCGCTTCATGTTGTTTTGACCATCGCCGATACAGGAACAGGAATAACAGACCAGGTAATGAGCCAAGCTTTCATGCCTCTAAACAGCACGAAAGGAAAAGATCATACCGGTCTGGGTTTATCAATCGTTAGCAATTTGGTGGCGAATTTAAATGGCCATATCAGTTGCAGTAATGGAATTAACGGTGGGGCTGAGTTTACAATACTACTGCCCTGTTAGATTGCGAGAGCAAAAACATAGTCACTATGGATAGAACTAAGTCTTGGCTGGGCGCGGATTATAACGCCTATGTAGACAACTCTAATGAGCAGCCAGACTCCGGAACTGTTTTGGAAACTATTCTGGTGGTCGACGACGACAGCAAAATGCTGCAGAGCGTCAAAGACCTTCTGGAATGCTACGGCTATCACTGTCTCACTGCCAGCAACGGCCAACAAGCCCTACAGCAGCTCAATTCCAATCCAACCATTGATCTGCTTATTCTAGATCTGAACATGCCCGATGTGGACGGCCATGACATCCTCAAACAGATCAGCCATAGTGATACTGCACCCGATGTCATCGTCGTCAGCGGCGAAGCCAGCTTCGATCGCGCCACCCAGGTTTTGCGACACGGCGTCCATGATTACTTACGCAAGCCCTACCTGCCAGAAGATTTAATTCACGCCATTGAGCGCGTATCCACCAAACGCCGCATGGAACGAAAAGTTCACGCCATGCACCAGCGACTACTCAATTCCGAACAACGTCACCGGTTTATCGTCAACAACAGCCCCGACATTATTTACATGCTGGACAGCAATGGCTGCTTCAGTTTCGTCAACGAACGGATTAAATCGCTGCTAGGGTATGAGCCAGAAGAGCTGGTTGGTTGTCATTTTTCCAAATTGATTCACAAGGATGATCGCGAAAAAGCAGAACATAGCTTCAGCGAACGTCGCACCGGGGCGCGAGCCAGCCACAATATCGAATTCCGCCTGCTGCACAAAAATGCCGATAACAACCATCGTTATTTCGAATCCCACTCCATCACCATCGAATTGAGCGCCATGGGGGTTTACGCCGAAAGCGAACAGCCCCGAAAGGGTTTTATCGGAACCTACGGGGTAATTCGTGATATCAGTGAACGCAAACGTGCTGAGGAACTGGTTAATTTCCAGCTCTACCATGACCTATTGACCAAGTTGCCCAACCGAGCGCTTTTTCGTGACCGTCTTAAACAGGCGATCGCCCATGCCAAACGGAATCAGTCTCAGCTGGCAGTGATGTATCTGGATATGGATCGTTTCAAAATCATCAACGATTCTTTGGGTCACCTGGTGGGCGACCAGCTGCTACAAACAGTCGCCGTCAAGCTTCGTAGTTGTCTGCGTGACAGCGATACTCTGGCCAGAGTAGGTGGTGACGAATTTAATCTCTTGCTTCCCAATATCAACAGCGAGCAAGACGCCACTATAATCGCCACCAAGATCCTCCGCGAAATCGAAAAACCGATGGTGCTGGAGGGCATCGAAGTCTTTATCAGTTTCAGCATCGGCATCGCGGTTTACCCCCAAGACGGCGAAACCATCGATTCGCTGATCAAACATGCCGATACCGCCATGTATCACGTGAAAGAGCATGGCAAAAAGAACTTCGAGTTTTATGATGCCAGCATGAAGACCAAGCACACCCGCCACCTTTCTTTGGAAAGCGGTCTTCGTAAGGCTTTGGATCAAGATGAGTTACGAGTTGAATACCAGCCTCAAGTCGATATCGATAGTGGTAATGTCACCGGCGTCGAGGCCCTTATTCGTTGGGAACATCCAGAAAATGGGCTGATCCCCCCCAGCGAATTTATCCCGCTCACCGAAGAAACCGGACTCATCACAGATATGGGTCGCTGGTTGCTGGACAGCGCCTGTGCCACCATCAAGCACTGGGCTGCCCAAGGATTACCCGAGGTCACCCTGGCGGTAAATGTCTCAGCACGGGAATTAATGCAGTCCGACTTTACCGACTACGTTATCAACACCCTCAAACACCACAACCTGCCTGGCCATATGCTGGAGTTGGAAATCACCGAAAACGTGCTGATGCGCGATATGGAACAATCGGTGCACAAATTGAAGAAGTTGGCGGCCTATGGTATCCGTATCGCCGTGGACGATTTCGGCACCGGTTACTCTTCCCTCAGTTACTTGCAGAATCTTCCCCTCAATACACTGAAGATCGATCGCTCATTTATCGCTGATATCGGTAGCGGAAACGACAGCAATACCATCATCTACGCCATCGTCGCCATGGCGAAAGGACTGGACCTGAATCTGGTTGCAGAAGGGGTAGAGAACGAAGATCAGCTGAAATTCCTAAAGAAGATCGGTTGCCCCACTGTACAGGGATATCTGACCGGCCACCCCAGTCCATCGGACGAAGTCTGGAGCACTTTTAGCAAAGCGGCTATTTAGACCATTAGACAGATCTTCAACAACTCAAGACAGCTGCACCAAATTATGCTCGATTGCATATTTAGCCAAGCCTGCGGCGGTATGAATATCTAACTTGTTTTTAATATTCTGACGGTGCGTTTCAACGGTCCTGACGCTGATTTTCAATTCGTTAGCGATCGCCTTATTGCTGTTACCCTGAGCCAACAGTCGCAATACGGTTTCTTCTCTTTTTGTGAGAGTTTGAGTCTGTGATTTTGTCCCATCAAAAGAACTGAAAAGTGTTTGCGATGCCCCTTGGCTAAAATAGGTGTTGCCCTGAAAAACGGTTTCTACCGCCTTGATCAGTTCATCCGAAGAGACATCTTTGAGAATATAACCACTGGCGCCAGACTGCATCAGCTGCAGAATGTACTCCTTGTTATCGTGCATGGTGAGAATCAGCACTTTTACAGCGGGAAAGTCTTCCCGAAATCGCAGCGTTGCTTCCATACCATTCATGACCGGCATGCTGACATCCATCAACACCACATCGGGATTTAGCCTTCCAGCCTGTTCTAGCGCCTCTAAACCATTGTTGGCCTGGCCAACCACTTGGATGCCATCCTCCTGCTCTAGGCGGGCCTGGATACCGTCGAGCACCAGAGGGTGGTCATCGACCAATAACACGCGAATGTTTTGTTTTTCTGTCATAAGCACTCAACCGGCACCACCACACCACAGTGGTTGGCCAGTACTACTCCTCCAGTTCCAGCTCTGCAATGATTCGGGTACCGTTGCCCGGCTCTGCATCCAATTTAAATGTCCCTCCCAATAATTCTACACGCTCCCGCATGGTCCGCAGGCCAATTCCCTGGATGTGATTACCCTGCCCCGGCTTGAATCCACAACCATTGTCACTGATCTCGAGCCGGACACGCTTTTTATCACTGAACAATTGCAGGTTAATCATGCTGGCATCGGCGTGTTTTTCGATGTTAGTTAGAGATTCCTGCACCACCCGATACATGGTGATTTCTATCTGCTCTGGCAAGCGCTCTGGGGTCAGTTCGACCTGTTGTTCGATCCGAATTCCAGTTCGTTCGGAAAAGTCATCCAACAGACTATTAAGGGCGGGTTGCAAACCCAGATCATCTAGCACACTGGGTCGAAGATCATGGGAGATTCGGCGTACTTCCTGGATCGCGTCATTGAGTACTGAACGGCCTCGTTCCAGATCGTTCAGGCCCATTTCATCGCCCTTCTGGAACCGCTCCATCGCCAACTCGATCCTAAATTTGACCGACACCATCAGCTGGTTGATACCATCATGCAGCTCGCGGGAAAACCGTCGCCGTTCCGATACCTGGAACTGCATATAGCGGTGTGCTAAATCTCGAAGCCGGGCATCCGCCATACGATGCTCATGGAGGTTAAAAGCGATACCGATCGCGGTAACAATCACCACAACTACCGAGGTCAGCAGTAATACGGTAAAAAAGGTCTCGCGAATATTGGCATCCACCTGAGCGCGGATTTTACTGACCTCTCGGGCGATATCGTCCACGTAAAGACCGGTACCCAGCATCCAATTCCATTCTGGTAATTGCACCACGTAACTTAGTTTGTCTTCAACCTCATCCAGCGACGGCTTGCGCCAACGGTAGCGATGAAAACCTCCTCCTTCACGGGCGCGCTCCAGCAAATTCTTGATGATCCAGTCGCCATTGCTGTCCTGAATTTCGATCAGATTCTGCCCCACCAGTTCGGGCTGCTGGGGATGCACCAGGGTTACGCCATTTTCGTCGTAGGCAAAAAAATAGCCGTCATCACCATAGGTCAGGTTATGAAGAATGGATTTCACTTCCGCCTTGGCAGCTTCTGGGTTCTGATGGCGGTTTTCATAGACGTGAGAGATCGAGGTGAGCGCCAGACTGACGTAGTGTTTCAACTCAGTCTCTTTGGATGCCAGCAGATTGCTTTCAAAAATACGGATCTCCTGTTCACCCAGCTGCCTGGCCTGGTGCAGTTCGATCAACATAATAGTAGCGGCAACCAACACCAGTGGAAGCAACGCTAGCATCAGTATTTTTGTTTTTAGTGACATAGCGAAACGTAATCTTCTTTGAATATCTTTGAACGAACCCATAAGAGACTGAAAGTCTGTTAAAAGTCCAGTGCGATAAAGCCATTCATACGTACTATTGCGGAGTAAAATACGTATTAACAACAGGTTTTTGGTCTACTGAGGCAAGATTAGTGGCGCTTCACCGCCGTATTCGCATAGCGCTCCAGTTGCCCCATCGCTACACGCCGGTAATATTCAAAGAGCCCTTCGCTATGAATTTTCTTCAGTGCCTTGTCCAATTCAGGAATCAGCGTTAGGTGACGTTTATGAAGATAAGCATGGGAATCAATCTGCTCCATGGAACCGGCATTAAAAATAGGCTCCCCTTGAAACATTTGCTGATCCAGGTACTGGGACACCACCTGCTCGCTAACAATAAACAGCTGGCTGCGCCCTTTCACCAATCGGTGCATGGCGCTGCCTACTTCAGAAATTTCGGTCAACCGTGAAGCGTCAACGATTGGTAGCAGACGGGTATGTGTCTTTTCATCACCACTCAGGTAATCAATAAGGTAGTCGGAACCGTTTAAGCTTTCCCAGCCCTGCAACACCAAGCCTTTGTCAGCAGTGATTACACAAAGTGCGTCGGCGTGATGAGCCGTTTCGACCCGAATCAGATTCGGATGAAAAAATCCGTAGTCATAGGGACGGCTCAACTCTCCATCGACAGCTCCACTATCGGCCATCAGACTGAGACGATTATAAGGCAGGTGGCGGTACTCCAACTGGTACCCCAGTCGTTGAAACGCGTCTTGGTAGACCAACTGCAGCCACCTTCCCTGGTAGCTGCTGCTGGATTCGCCGTAACCCAAGATAATCACAGGACGATTTTTGCTGCTCTCCTCTGCACAACAAATGTTGGCCAGCAGGCCCAGCGCCCAAAGAATGGCCAAGCCAATATAGAGCCCAGGTTTTAAAGAGGCTGGTGATCTCATCAGATACCTCCACCCGCTAAGCAACCTTCTGTAACAACCTGGACCTCCCTATCCTGCTCGTTGATAACGAAGCGTTACCGTTGCAGGCATTACTGCTAATTTAATCCGTAGAAGGCGGGTACTGCCATGATCGAGATAACTACCAACACCTGAATGACGATATAGGGCATAACTCCGCGGTAGATATCCATGGTTTTCACTTCAGGGGGTGCCACCCCTTTCAGATAGAACAGACTGAAGCCAAAGGGAGGAGTCAGGAACGAGGTCTGCAAATTCATCGCGATCAAGATCGCAAACCAGGCCATGCTAATACCCATGGCTTCCGCTACAGGCGCCAGAATCGGAACGATAATGAAGGAGATCTCAACAAAGTCGATAAAGAAGCCCAAAATCAAAATCACCAACATCGACAGAATCAGGAAGCCCCACTTTTCACCGGGCAGGTGTAACAACCACTCTTCGACAAGGGCATCACCACCGGTGTAGGTAAAGGCCATGGAGAAGGCGGTAGCCCCCAGTAGGATGGCAAATACCATGGCGGTCACCTTGACGGTTTCCTGGGCACTCTCAAATACCATCTTCCAGGAGAACTGACCGTAGATCAGCGCCAGTACCAGAGCACCGACACCACCCAATGCAGAAGACTCAGTGGGCGTCGCAATCCCCGCAAAGATCGACCCCAAAACCACAATCATCAACGCCAGAGGAGGAATGATTGCCTTTAGCGCCGTGAAAACCTGCCTGCTCTTAGATCCGTCGGCGGGATCGAAAGGTAATGCTGGGGCCGCAGAAGGACGTAGCCAGGTATAAATAAGGATAAAAATAATATAGGCACCGATCAGCATCACACCCGGGCCAACCGCAGCCTTGAACAGGTCCCCTACAGGAATACCCAGGACATCACCTAGAATAATCAAAATGATTGAGGGTGGGATAATTTGCCCCAAGGTACCTGAGGCACAAATGGTTCCGCAGGCCAGAGACTTCTCGTAACGATATTTGAGCATCACCGGCAGCGAGATCAAGCCCATAGCCACGACACTGGCACCGACGACACCGGTGGAAGCTGCCAACAGCGCACCCACCAAAATGGTAGAGATCGCCAGTCCGCCACGGACACCACCAAACAGCTTACCCATGGATTCGAGCAACTGCTCTGCCAACTTGGTACGCTGCAGCACGATACCCATAAAGATAAACAGTGGTACTGCCATCAGTACCGTATTTTCCATAATGCTTTGGATTCGATAGGGCATAAAGGCGAAGATATCGATACCCTCTGCCATCACCCCAAAAATCAGCGCCACCCCGCCGAAGGTAAAGGCTACCGGAAAGCCAAACAACAGCATTCCCAACGCCACAACAAACATCACTAGACCGATCATAACGCCACCTACAGTTCAGAGTGGTACTCGGGTTGTTCGTGCAAACCCAAAAGAGAATTAACAGAAGTCAGCAGCAGCCCCAGGCCACTCAGCACCATCAACGAAAAGGATACGGGGATCATGCCTTTGATAATCCAGCGGTAAGGCAGACCACCAGGGTCGCCACTAATTTCACCCAACTCATAGGCTTCTCGAGCGAAATCCCAGCCGTACCAAGCCACCAGGGCACAGAAGGGAAAAAGAAAGATGAGGGTACCCAGCAGGTCGATAATCGCTTTCGCCTTTGAGCTGAGACGCTCGTAAATAAGATCAACCCGAACATGGGCACCAGACCTCAAGGCGTAGGGAACAGCAATCAAGAAGATGGTGGCGTGCAAATGCCACTCCAGCTCCTGCATGGCAATAGATACATCGTTGAGCAGATAGCGAGTGATTACGTCGTAAAAAACGTTAAACAGCATCACCACAAATAACAGCGCGGCCAGTTTGCCCAGCCAGTCGGAACAACGGTTAATACCGTTTTCCAGTGAAAGAAGTAAAGACATCAGACAACCTCCCGAAGGGGTGCACCCGGCTAGCAAATAGGGGCCGGCCGGGTACGACTTTCATTAGTTAACGGAGAGACTATCCAGATAGGCCTTATCAGAGATTTCAGTCCAAACGCGGACATTCTTCATATAATCGGCCTGAGATTTGAGAATCTCTTTTGCCAGGGGATTTTCAGCTGCTTTCTCAGCCAGCAAATCATCATTGGCTTTACGCAGCGCATCCATCACTTCGGTGGGGAAGGTCTTCACCTTAATGTTAGGGAATTCCGTCTGCATTTTGGCCCAGTTCTCACCACTGGCGTGGGTAGACTGGATGTACATGTCATAAGCAGCGGTACGCATGGCAACACGTAGGATCTCTTGCAGGTCGGCTGGCAGCTTAGCCCACACTTTCTTGTTCACCAGGAATTGCAGCTCGGTGGAAGGCTCATGCCAACCGGTGTAGTAGAAAGGAGCGATCTTGTGAAAACCCATACGCAGGTCGAGAGAAGGCCCCACCCACTCCAGAGCATCGATAGTACGTCGTTCCAGGGCAGTATAGAGCTCTCCTGGCGGGATATTAGTAGGCTTAACACCTAGCTTAGCCATCACTTCACCAGCAAACCCAGGAACACGCATCTTCAGACCTTTCAGATGCTCAAGGGACTTAATTTCTGTCTGGAACCAACCACCCATCTGGTTACCAGTATTACCGCCAGGGAAGGACAGCAGATTGAATTTGCCATACACCTTCTCCATCAGTTCCATACCACCGCCGTGGTAGAACCAACCGTACTGTTCCGGTGCGATCATGCCGAAAGGCATGGTGGTAAAGAACAAGGTGTTAGGCACCTTACCCTTCCAGTAGTAAGACGCGGAGTGCCCCATGTCGTACTGACCGGAACGCACCATGTCAAAAACCCCAAAGGGTGATTTGTGCTTGTTGGAAGAATCGATGCGGATCTGCAAGCGACCGTTGGACATGGTCTCAGCCATCTTGGCCATATTCTTAGTAGCGTCACCGAAAATCGGGAAGTTGGCACCCCAGGTTTCGGCCAGCTTCAACTTGTAAACTTTGTCGGCGGCAATTGCCGGTGAAGACAGAACGGCCAGACAGGCCGCTGCTGCAATCAGCTTTTTAGGCTTCAGTGCAGAAATAGAGAACTTCATCATACCTTTCCTCTGCTTGTGTTTATTGTTCTGGTTAAGAAACGCTTGCCCTGCACCTTGGCCCAAATTTAAAAAGGCGGGGGAAAATGACCGACCGCTTGATTCAGCAACTAACTATCGAAATACTCGATAACAACAACTGATCCAACTAGCCATCTCCCCCGCAAAAGACCCATGCTCATAAACAAAACGCGTCTGTCAGACATGCATGGCTATGATCTCAACGGACGCTTTGTCGGGTAATTCGTACAAATGCGCATTCTGGTAGGGACAAATACGCATGGATACTTGGTAGGAATGACTAGCCGTAACTACGTAACGGGTTCGGTAAAACTACGTAGGCGCAATGAATTTCGGGCAATCAACAGAAGAGGGTCTAGACTTAGAGATCAGGTCGGAATCACCGGCCGACATATGGCATGAATTAAGAACGTAGGTTGAGTCAGGAGTAGACTATGGAATATCAGTATTTCCTCGCCGATGCATTTACCTCGCAACCCTATAGCGGTGCGCAGATAGCCGTATTTCCCGATGCGGAAGGCTTGTCTGAGGTCGATATGCAGAAGATGGCCAGGGAGTTAAATCACAGCGAATCTGTATTTGTATTACCCCCAGAAAATCCCAAGAACAATTTTAAGTTGGCAATCTACTCGCCCAACCGAGAAGTTCACGCCGGCGCCCATACGCTTATCGCATCGGCCTATGTGCTGGCAGAAAAGGGTCGTATTCCGCTGATGGATGAACATGCCCCTGCTCTACTGGAAAATCAGGGAGCTCTGATCCAAGTACATATCAGCCACCGTGACGGTACCCCCACGTTAATGCAGTACAGTCAGCAGATCTCTCCTACCATCGACCGTTTTGTACCCCTAAATCAGGATATTGCTACGATGCTTTCGCTATCGGAAAGCGATCTCCAGATCCCTCAATACCAGCAACTGCTCGTGGCTCAGAACCAACCCTATCTGGTGGTGCCGGTAAGAAGCTTAGAGGCACTCAGCAAAGCTCGCTTTAATTTCGACGCCTGGTCCAGCTCTACGGCCCCAGCCACTATGGTTCAAGAAGTACTTCTGGTAACCGAGCAAACCGAAACAACCAGCGCTGATTTTCATGCCCGTCTTCTAGGCCCCCAGATTGGTCTTCAGGATGATCCACCGGTCGGGCCAGCCCTTCCCGCTTTCGCCGGATACCTCTGTGCGCACGACGGCATTAAGCACGGCACTCATATTCTGACCGTAGAGCGTGGTATCGACGAAACCCGCAAGAGTCTGTTGCATATGGAGATCGATAAGAAGAAACACGCCCCCATTACCCTAAGGGTCGGTGGCGAAGCAGTGTTGGTCGGAGAAGGCGTACTTTATCTTCAGCATCAAGCAGCTTGATTCAACCTAAAAACCGAGGACACCGCTATGCGCTGGCGAGGACGACGTCAAAGTAGCAATGTCGATGATCGACGCGGCCAATCCGTAAGCGGTGGCAGTATGGGAGGTGGCGGACTTATCCGTCTGCTGCCTTTGGTTTTGAAGTTCCTCGGTTTTAAGGGCACAGCTGTTCTGGTCTTAGGGGTTGGTGCCTATGGTTTGTTAACCGGTAATTTGGGCAATATGCTTCAGCTTATCGGGCTGCAACAACCTCCCGCTGTAAGCCAACAAAGTGCACCGGTACAGCAATCAGCATCCGAACAGGAACTGGTGCAATTTGTATCAGTCATCCTGGCGGATACCGAAGATACATGGAAAGCGCTTTTTAAGCAGCGCGGGGCTGTCTACAAGGAACCCAAACTGGTGCTGTTCCGTGACGCGGTAAACTCCGCCTGCGGGCTGGGTAAAGCCGCCATGGGACCGTTTTACTGTCCTGCCGACCAACAGGTTTACATTGATCTTGGATTCTATGACCAGCTTAAAACCCGCTACAAAGCCCCGGGAGACTTCGCCCAAGCGTACGTGATAGCCCATGAGGTCGGCCACCATATCCAAACCCTGTTAGGCATATCGAAAAAAGTGCACGCTGCCCGCAGTAAACTCAGCGAAGTAGAAGGCAACAAGCTTTCGGTATTACAGGAATTACAAGCCGACTGTCTCGCTGGAGTCTGGGCCAACCATGCCAACAATTCCAGGCAGTTGCTAGAAACCGGAGATATCGAAGAGGGACTCACAGCCGCCAGCGCCATTGGCGATGATACCCTGCAAAAACAAGCACAAGGCCGAGTCAGCCCAGATTCCTTTACTCATGGCAGCTCCGCACAGCGCGTCAAATGGTTCAAAACCGGCCTATCCACTGGCGATATGGACAGCTGCAACACTTTCAAAAAACACTGATCCCGTATCCTGACGGTTTACACAGATCAGCTGAGGGTGATTAAATAGCTGCTGTTCGAAGCAACCCCAGCTCTTTTCTTTCCTATATTTAGTCGGGTTTGCCCCAGTTTTATCGCCCCCTTAAGGTAGATTTGGATGTATCCGCTGTTACGATTTGTTAGCACCTACTGGATTGCCATTACGGCACTATTGCTTGCAATTATTACGGCGTTATCACTCTACCCTATGGATAAATTGCCGCCGGTTCCTGGCAGCGATAAAACGCATCATCTGATTGCCTACGCCGCGTTGATGTTTCCCGCTGCGCTTCGAAAACCCAGTTACTGGCTGATTGTGGCCGCTTTCTTCGTTTGCTGGAGTGGAGGCATCGAGCTCATCCAACCCTATGTCAATCGCTATGGAGAGTGGCTGGATATGGCTGCCAATACTGCAGGGGTGGTTTGTGGTTTATTTATCGCCCAGATCATTCGATTTTTCGCATCAGACAACGGCAAGCTTTCATAATCCTTACTGCCCCTCTCATTCAGAACAGCTCACCCAGTCAAGCAACATCTAGTCAAGCAACACCTATTCCACTGGTATCCAATTCCAGCGATCCACTATCGAATACTCCATTAGAATAAATCTCAGTAAATACGCCTCCATGCTACGACAACCAATACAACCATCATGACAGAAACAATTCTTTCGGCAGTATTTGAAGAGTGTTCATATACTTAACAAGCTGCATGTGTAGGTCGTTTCACGCTGTCAGGCTTACACACCAAGGTATTTCTTGTTTTGCTGCCAGCGCTAGACACCTCAAATACCAGTTATATTCACGGAGGAAATTTGCATGTTGTTTGTCACAAACAGAGAGCCACAAGGATCTATCCGGACAAGAGTTAACAGAAAATTCAAATTCGATTTGAGAAAGAACGCACCCTCAAATTCCATCTATTGTTGCGAAAGAACTGGCAAAGACAGCTATGTCGAACTTGGCCATGTGGAATGGCTAACCAAGCTTAAAAAAAGCAAGGCTGAGCAACTACTATTTTATATTCACGGCTTTTCAAATCTTCCCGAACCGGACATTTTTCCTAGAGCGGAGCAACTCCAAAATCATTTCGATAAGAAAGAGAAAGGGCTGATAAAAGTCGTTCCGATCATCTGGCCTTGCGATGATGATCCGGGGATTGTTAAGGATTATTGGGACGATCAAAAATCAGCGGATATGAGCGCTTTTTCCTTTGCCCGAGCCTTACAGTTTTTTATGAAGTGGCGTGATAAAGAGCCTGAAGAAAATCCATGTATAAAGCGTATCAATGTTCTAGCCCACTCGATGGGTAATCGCGTGTTTAGGGAAACCCTTTCTGCGTGGAACAAATACGATCTCGCCAATGGTGTGCCATTGCTGTTCAGAAACACCATATTGATGGCCGCCGATATTGTTAACGAGTCTTTAGAAGAGGGAGAAGAAGGACGCTTGATTAGCCAATCCTCCAGAAATGTCTCGGTTTACTTTGCCTCAGACGATCTAGCATTACGGGCGAGTAAAGTATCCAACTTGAAAAACAAAGTGGCCTCAAGACGCCTTGGGCACTCGGGACCGGAAGATATGACAAAAACCCAGTCCAATGTCTATGCCATTGACTGCGACAATTTCAACAACAAATATGATAAACCGAAAGGCCACTCTTACTTTTTGAGCGATGAAAATAAAAAGATTGGCGTCGTCTTCGAACATCTATTCAAATCGATCAAAGAAGGCAGGGTTGACGTTGACGATAAACTAAACCGCCGACATATACTGTAATTTTACACCAGCAGCTAGCCGGTCGCCCAAAGCAGTACAGCACCTTCGGTGCAAAACCAGCATTACTTTGGGCGACCGATATACAATCACGTATACCATCACGTTAATTTGGACTCATCACTATCAGCATTCGGCACTATCCCCTCCGGATAACCCAATATTTCGTTACATCATCTTGCGCTAGGTTTAACTTTTAGCTGACCGAATTTTCATCTATTTGGCAAAATTCTAAGAGTTCTGCATATACTATTTGTAGTGATTCTATGAACCTGTACAGCCAGACTGCTTGTATCTAAAGACCATGAAGTCACTTCGATCGATGCACCAAATTGGCATCTTTCAAACGAAAACCAAGCATCAGTTAACGCTCGAAAGTGCCCATCAATTCTAAAGCGATCTAGGCTGAACTATTCGTTTATCATGGGGATAAAAGATGGAGTTTTTAGAGTTATCACTAGGTGCATTTCTAGCCTACTGGGTTCTATTAGCCCTACGATCTATCTATCTGGAAGGTCGACTGCATAAGGTCGTTAGAGACTATGAGCCGGAGATATGGGAAAGAATAGGAAAGCCCGGTTATCCCTCAGTAAGCTGGGCACTACAGAATTTCTCCAACTCACCCTTGTTAAAAGAAGTAAAACATCCAAAGGTGATTGTTGCCGCAAGACGCTCCAGGAAAGGCAATAAGCAGTTTATCTATGCCTTTCTCGGCTGGATTCTAGCAGTGATCGTGGTCGGAGAACTGTTTTAAGTCTCCCCTTTTAAAAGCATGAATCCCACCCGAATCTGGAACCTTACATATACTGGTAGGAGTTCATTTTTAAGAAAGGGATTTCCCCGTGAAAGTGACCTCGACCGTTCGCGCCACCAAGATTAACACCCAATCCATCCAGGAAGTCAGACAGCTGGTATCTGAAAACCATGATATTGCCTGGCTTGAAGCGCCAAACACAGAATTTGCAAAGGGCAATCTAGCATTCACCGGCCAGTCATCAATAATCCCCAACTTCCAGGCAATGTCCCTTGAGCAGCTTTTTGATAAGGATGACCCTAAAGCCGCAAGAGCAAGACTGGCATATATCAAACTCGGTATGAATGCGACATCCTTTGCCGGTCAATACTTTCCGGGAGTGCTCGAACAACCCATTGAGGGTATGGAGTTTATTCTCACCACCGCCGAAGCGGTTGAAGCCTGGAGTGATCCAGAAAGAACCAGCGATGTTCAGGCATCGCTGGCCACCGGAAGAGCGGTGCTGGAAGCTTTTGATGTATTGGTTCCGTTAATTCCTGCGCTGAAGCAGATCCAGCCCTATGCCCAGGTAGCCAGCGTGATTCTTAAAACCGCAGAAGAGGCCTACATTGTCTACGCCAGTGATGAGAATGGGCCAACATTCTGTTAGTTATCTCTGATCACCTTCATCACTTTTTTCCTGATAGCCTGAATATCATGGCCAGCAATACGAGCCGCCAAGGTCCTTAGCGGCTTGCTAACCTCAGCGGGCTGACGTTGCTGTAACGTTGCAAGGTTTCTCCAGGCTGCAGGCAGCTTGTGAATATGGCTGGCCATACCGCCATCTTCATCAGCCACCAGATAGACAACCCGACCAATACCCGCGAGCATGGTTCGCACCAAACACATGGGACAAGGTTCAAGGCTGACCACTAAGGTCAAAGGACCTCGATCACCGAAGCTGGGATAACAACGTTCAAACTGATCCAGGGCGACCATCTCGGCGTGAGCAGAAGAATTAAAGCCATCGGCAAAGACCCGGTTATGACCCTCGCTGATAATCTTATTGGATTGATCCAGCAAGACTGCGCCGACACCGTAACTCCCCTGCTCCAATGCCCTAATCGCCAGTTTACAGCAGCGTAGGGCTGCATCTTCCAACGGTGTGTGCTCTGAACCATCTGTTAATTCCTGCAGGCTGAGGTTTAGATCATCGATGCTTGGCTGGTCACGATCAATCATAGCAATCATCAATCCTGTTCGATGATATCCAAAGCATCGTCCCAGTCTTCCGCTTTCTTCGACTTGGAGGGTTCTGGTTCCGGTTCAGCGACGATCCATTCACCAGCCGCATCAAATTGAAGTTTCGCCAACCGACGATAGAGTTCAGATTTATCCATCAATTGCTGGTGAGTACCGCTGGCGACAATACGACCGTGATCCAGAACCACAATCAGATCAACATTTTGAATGGTTGATAAGCGGTGGGCGATTACCAAGGTAGTGCGGTCGGTCATCAACCGATCCAGGGCCTGCTGGACATGACGTTCGCTGTCAGAATCCAAGGCGCTGGTGGCTTCGTCCAACAGTAGAATTTTCGGATCTTTTAGAATCGCACGGGCTATTGCGATACGCTGCCGCTGACCACCGGACAGCCTTACGCCTTTCTCCCCCAGATCACTGTTGTAACCGTCGGGCAGCCGCATAATAAAGTCATGGGCATGGGCAGCTTTTGCTGCATTCATCACCTCATCATCAGAGGCATAGGGGTTGCCGTAACGAATGTTGTGCCAGACATCACTGGAGAATAACGCCGGTTGCTGGGGCACCAAGGCGATGTGTTTGCGTAGCTGGATCGGATGAAGCGACCGTAAATCCGTTCCACCAAATAGAATCTTTCCCTGTTGGGGATCGTAAAAGCGCAACAACAATTCAAATATGGTGGACTTCCCAGCCCCTGAAGGTCCCACCAGAGCAATACTCTGGCCCTGTTCAATATCAACATTAAGACAATCTACCGCACTCTGCCCCGGTCGAGACGGGTAGCAGAAGCCTAGATTAACCAAATTTAAACTGGCTCGAAGTTTATCGGCATTGACAGGTTTGGCCGGTGCCTGGATGGGAGATCGAACCTGTAGCAATTCCATCAGCCGTTCTGTAGACCCCACCGCCCGCTGCAACTCACCATAAACTTCAGAAACGGTAGCCACCGAAGTCGCTACCAATATGGAGTAGAAAACGAAAGCACCCAGCTGTCCTGCTGACATCCCACCGTTCAGGACATCATTGCCGCCGACCCATAACATTCCTGCGATGGTTCCGAAGACCAAGAAGATAACCGAGCCGATCAGGAACGCTCGCTGTAACACCCGGCGTCGTCCAATATCGAAGGCAGCTTCAACCTCCTCTTTGAACGCTTCCTTCTCAAAGGTCTCACGGGTATAGCTTTGCACGGTCTTGATGTGCTGGATGGCTTCTCCCGCATAACTGCCCACATCGGCGACAGATTCCTGGGTTTGCCGTGCCAGTGTCCGCACCCGCCGTCCGAAAAATAGAATAGGTAGCAGCACCAACGGGACCACTACCAGAACCACCATGGTGAGTTTGACGCTGGTAATCAACAGCATGATCAAGCCACCGACAAAGGTCAGCACACTGCGTACCGCCATCGACAGGGAAGATCCCACGATCGACTGCAGCAAAGTAGTATCAGTGGTTAGACGCGACATAATTTCGCCGCTGTGGTTTGACTCAAAGTAGCTAGGATTCAGCCCAACCAGATGATCAAACACCGCCTGGCGAATATCTGCGCTGACCCGCTCACCCAACCAGGACACCAGATAAAAACGGATAAAGGTACCGATCGCCATCAACAGCGTCAGGATCATGATGGCAGCAATGGCAAAGTTCAGGTCTTCAACCGAACCTTCAATAAATCCACCATCGATAAGCACGCGAACACCCTGCCCAATTGACAGCGTCACCAACGCGGTAACAACCAAGGCTACAGAAGCTGCTATCAGGGTACGGCGATAAGGGGTGACAAAGCGGCTCAGTAGTTCGACGGTTTTCCAATAGCGTGTATTCAAGACGATCCCTTAGTTATTTTTCAGGGCTCAAGCATAACTGCTTAAAGAATGGCGTTCCATTAATCGATCGTTGCGACCGGCTATCATAGCCTCAACTTCGCGAGCGCCAAAAAAGCTCATACAGTTAGTGCATAGGAAATAAGCTGGATAACTTTAGTCCTTATTTTCGTTTTCCAAAGCCGTATGGACGATATTCAGATAAAGGCCGATCAAGCGTACATAGATATCCCGGTACTCTTGATTACGATCGATATAGGGTTTGATACGTCCCGCATCTTTCAATACTCGCTCCAGAAAGGAAATATCGTAATCTGATAACGCTGCACCGGCGTCAACATGTTGTTTGAGCGCCAGCACCCGTGGTACTCGACGATGGTTGAGTCGGCGAATAACGGTCATCATCACACCTGAATCATGATCCGCAGTTTTCATCGAAAGCCCCTGATTGAAATAACAAATTAAGTCCTTGTTATTAATTATATAGGCTAATCCCCAGCAATACCCATAACCCTTACGCATATGCGTTATAAATGTCCGTAATTGCTGGTTTAATGTCATTGAGGACATCTGCTACTACGATCATACTAACACCCTTGTCATCGACCGGTGCTGACCAATGCCCTCAAAAACTATCAGAATGTTTGCATACAAAAACTGCCAGCTCCTAGATGTCTGCGGCCCATTACAGGTTTTTGCCAGTGCCAACAGCGTTCTTAATCAGTCTGCCTATGACGTCGCTATCTGTGCTGAAGCCGGTGGCGCAATCGCTACCAATTCAGGGATCACGGTTAATGCCCCGTTGGCCATTGGCGATATTGATGGTTGTGACACCTTGCTGGTAGCGGGCGGTTCCGGCGTTTTTGAACAGTTGGAAAACACAGCGGTCATCGATTGGGTCAAATCCAGCGCCGACAACACCAATCGTCTCGGATCTGTCTGTACTGGCGCATTTATTCTGGCTGCCTGTGGGTTACTGGATGGTCGCAGAGCCGTCACCCACTGGCGCCACCATCAACAATTACAACTACGGTTTCCCGCCGTAAAAGTAGAAGCAGATGCCTTGTACCTTCATGACAGCGGGATCTATACCTCTGCAGGGGTAACCGCAGGAATTGATCTGGCCCTTTCCTTGGTGGCCGAGGATCATGGACATGCCGTTGCCGCGGCGGTTGCCAAAGATCTGGTGGTATTTATGCATCGCCCCGGTGGGCAGTCACAATTCAGTAACCATCTCGCTTACCAAACCGATCCTGCCCGCCTGAATGATGCCGTCAGCAGAACCCTAGATCATATTCAGCATTATCCAGACACCAACTTGGATATCGACGCATTAGCAGAAGTGGCTTGCCTGAGTCCCCGTCACCTGACCCGATTATTCAGACAGCAACTGGGACAAACGCCTATCAGCTATGTGGAGGAGTACCGATTGTCGATCGCTCAGGAACACCTGGAGCATACTCGCTTATCGCTGGAACAGATCGCAGAGAAGAGTGGTTTTTCCAGCGCCGAGCAATTACGCCGGGTGATGAAAAGACGTCGAGGGTTAACACCTGCCGAGTATAGACAACGCTTCGCTGATCCCGTTTATAGGAAGCAGTCAGCATGAACGCTAGTGTAATCATCCTCTCTCTCTGCCAGGCACTTTTGGTCAGCGGAAATGTACTTCTGGTATCGGTTAACGCCCTGGTGGGAACTCAACTGTCACCATCTCCGGAATTGATCACCTTACCTGTAGCACTGCAGTTTGTTGGACTGATGTGCGCAACAATTCCCGCTTCGCTGATCATGGCAAAAATTGGCCGCAAGAAAGGGTTTTACCTGGGTAATCTCGTTGGAATTCTCGGCGCCGCCTTCTGTCTACACGCATTGGCCATCGAACAATTCTGGTTTTTCTGCTTGGGTACAAGTTTGTTGGGTGTGGGGATCGGTTTTGGAAACCTCTATCGCTTCGCTGCCATCGAAGTCTGTCATCCAGACTACAAGAACCGTGCAATCTCCATGACATTAGCGGGAGGGATTATTGCTGCGGTGATTGGCCCGAATCTGGCCATTTACAGCCGAAGCTGGTTGGATGGATCACCATTTATCGGAGCCTTTGTGGGGTTGCTGTGCCTTTATATTATCTCGCTGTTGCTCATAACCGGCATCAAAATTAGTGACGCAGAGACCCATGACGATCAACAGGGCGAACGCAGTCTAATCACCATTCTGATGCAACCTGAATTCTTTATTGCGGTTATCGCAGCGATGGTCGCCTACGCTGTCATGGCTTTGGTGATGACCGCTACGCCATTGGCTATGGATCATCAGGGTTTTCATTTCGATGATTCTGCCATCGTTATCCAGTGGCACGTTATCGGCATGTTCGCACCTTCTTTTTTTACCGGACGTTTGATCGAACGATTTGGCATTTACCGAATACTGGTGACAGGAGCCTTGCTGAATCTTGCCTGTTTATTGATTAACATCAGCGGCCAAAGCTATAGCCACTTCATGCTGGCTCTCATTCTGCTGGGCGTAGGCTGGAATTTTATGTTTATCAGTGCCACCCAGTTGGTAACCGAATCCTACCGAACTGCAGAAAAAGCCAAAAGTCAGGCGATGAATGAATTCTTTGTGTTCAGTGCCGTGACGCTTTCTGCACTGGCGTCAGGGTGGATGGAAACGACTCTGGGCTGGCAGCTACTCAATCTGTCCATGCTGCCGCTGATCGTTGGAACGATACTGGTGATGCTGTATTTCGCACGAGTGATTAATCAACCATCACCAGCAACGGATGTAGTCAGTTAGTGCTCATCGAGCATATAGGAGGGAAGCCTTTCACTAATACCATTGCGCTGTTCAACGCCCATACGAATCAACGACCCCATGGAACGAACCCCAAGGCAATCCATGATCCGCTGTCGCAAAATAGCCCCTCGGGCAGCACTGATCCCCAAAGCCGCCGAACTCTCCCGAACGCTTTTTCCGGTTAACAGCTGCTTTAGAAATTTACGATCTTCCATGGCCAAAGCATCGATCGCTTCGGTCAGGTTGCAGGACTTTTTTGCACCATTATTCTGCTCGTTTTGAAGCCGTTTTGAGAGATAGCGTTGTCCCTTTGAGACGGCCAGCAAAGCGGGTTCCAATTCCGATATCAAGTCATATTTAAGTAGAAATCCCCGAGCACCGCAGTCGAACACGTCTTCAGGTTCAAGCATCTCTTTTACGGTGAGAATCACGACGCCCACATTGGGCAGCTCTTGAGAAAGTCTGCGGGTCAGTTCCAGACCGTTAAGGCCAGGCATATTCACATCTACCAGAAAGATGTCCGGTTGCAGATCATGGGCAAGTTGTAGCGCAGCGGTGCCATTTTCAGCTTCTCCGACTACTTGAATAGAAGTATAGATATTTAATCGATTGGCGAGGGCCTGTCGGGCCAAAGCGTTGTCGTCGACGAACGCGACACGAATCCTTTTTGAGTGCATTTTGCCTGCTCCTTGGCATAGGTAAATCTGCTACAACTGGTAAGCAATACATCTGCTTGAATGCCACTTACCCAAACAGGTTTATATATAATTCTAGTACAGGTTAAACCCTGTCTTCAATTTAACTATTTATTGGACCTTCCAACCTCCGAATCGTTGCTGCTATTTAATAGATACATAGCTAAACTTCCGGGATGATTCTTGGCATGCAACTGTCGGCGATGCCTCGATAAATCTAAAATTCGCAATCTTTGCACAGTGTCCATTCGGGTCCATCCGGTAATCTCAGATAATGAACGGAAACATCCCAAACAGATGTCCTGTTCATTTAAGCAACAATGTCGCACACAAGGATTCGCCACCGTCATCTGTGCTGCTTCATTCATCTACCAACTCCATCTAACAGTCTCAATCTAACTATAGCTGCAAGAAGGGTTTTGTTTAGGCAAATTTAGGGGTTAAGTAATATCCCTTGGGAACCAAATGATAGCGATCACACAGATCACCGCGATTATTCCAAAGAACAGATAGAACTGCTTCGAAGACATAAATGTCGTTTTGCTTTTCTTGAAATGAGAGTTCTTGCCACAGTGAGGGCACTGATCATCATCGTCTGAAAACCCATTACCACAATATAAACAGTTGACCTGACCCACTTTACCTCCTGCTCTACCGCATCGAAAAAGATTCCGGAATGTTCCGGTACTTATTCCCGATTATAACCCTATCGATCCGTAAACCCGCATTTTCCTGAGTATAGAAATGAGGTTTCTCAATTGTGGGCGATTCATAAACCAATGGCAGAAAATTGCCCAGATTCTTGGAAACCAATCACATGGATAGAAATGCAGGAATTAGGCTAATTGAAAATAAAAAATGCCCCTTTAAAAGGTTCTTCGCGGGTTAGGGTGAAATAAGAAAGAGACGGTGGTGCGTTCCGGTTAAGCTGTTGTTGACCAAAACTCCAGTTCAACCAACACCACC
>JAPHRD010000002.1 GCA_026196225.1 Motiliproteus sp. | reverse complement strand
GCTCAATGTACTCGTCGTAGCCGAAAAGACTGGCTATCGCCATCAGAACAGCAGAAGAGCCGAAGTAGATAGTCAGCACCAATAGCAACTCGGGCATGCCCCGGATAAACAGTGTGTAGCCATTGCCGATGGCATTGGCAATTTTCGAGGACGACAACTTGGCTGCAGCGCCCAGAATGCCGAACACCAGTCCGACTACAAGACTACATACCGCCAGCTGAAATGTGATCCAGGCACCACTGATCAAGAGGTGGCCAAAACCCTGCAAATCCATAGTAAAACCTTGGTGGTTTAAGGAGCGACCAGAGAGCCCAATACTGACCAGCACCGCTAACAAGATTGATAGCTAGCTGACTGTATACGCCCCCTGGTTTTAGTTTCTATCCGCTCAATAGATTGAGAACGGGAAATACTTGGCGTTGATCTTTTCGTAGGTACCGTTTTCGAGAATAGCTTTCAGCGCCGCATTGAAGCGAGCCTTCAGCTCTTTGTCTCTTTTACGAACCGCGATAGCAATTTTGTCATCGATATCAATCTTGTCACCACGGAACTCGAAAGCTGCACCGTCTTTTGATTGCAGCCAATCGTAAGCAGGAAGCTTGTCGGAAAGGATCGCATCCAGACGGCCACTGGCCAGATCAAGGTAAGCATTGTCCTGGGTATCGTAAAGCTTGACGGTAACCTGATCCGCCAGATTATCTTCCAGATACTGGCCGGCGATGGTCGCACGCTGGGCACCAATCACTTTGCCTTTGACGTTTGTAGGATCAAAGTCACCTGCTTTACTGGTCACGAAAGTCAGTGAATTGGAGTAGTAGTGATCAGTAAAGGCAACGACTCGGCTACGCTCTGGCGTCACCGACAGGCTGGCGATAATGGCATCATATTTACGCATTTTCAGACCTGGGATAATTCCGTCCCAGTCCTGCGCGACTATATCGCATTCAGCCTTCATTTCAGCACATAGCGCCTTGGCAATATCGATATCAAACCCTGCCAGCTCACCTTCTGCGGTGATCAGATTAAAAGGCGCGTAGGCACCCTCAGAAGCGATACGAATCTTATCACCTGCCATAGCCGGAGCGGCAAGGGTCGCAGCAATAAGGGCCGCTGCTGTTAGAATTTTTTTTCAAACCCATCTCAATATCCTCACGGATCAGTCATTAAAATTTCTGCAGCTTATAAATGGCTGCTTAGAAAGGCACGGCAGCGATCTGAATCAGGATTGGTAAACACCTTCTCAGGCACCCCCATCTCCTCAATCCGTCCCTCGTGCAGGAAAACCACTTGGCTGGAGACATCCCGTGCAAATCGCATCTCGTGAGTAACGATCAACATGGTGCGGCCTTCTGCAGCCAGGTCGCGCATAACGGAAAGCACTTCGTTAACAAGCTCAGGATCAAGCGCGGAAGTTGGCTCATCAAATAACAGGATCTGAGGCTCCATCGCCAACGCTCTGGCAATAGCTACCCGCTGCTGCTGGCCACCGGAAAGCTGATTGGGATAGCTATCTTTCTTAGCTGACAGCCCCACTTTTTCGAGGTAACGTTCTGCATTGTTGCGAACGGTTTGTTTATCCTGCTTGAGCACATGCACCGGCGCTTCCATGATATTTTCAATAATGGTCATGTGGGGCCATAAATTGAAATTCTGGAACACGAAACCAATGGAAGCACGCATCCGCTCCAGCTGCTTTTGACTAGCGGCTTCAAGACCGCCCTGCTTCCCCATCTTCAGCTCGAGGTTCTCGCCAACAAAACTGATACTGCCTTTAGACGGGGACTCTAAAAGATTCAGACACCGCAGAAAGGTACTCTTACCGGATCCGCTGGATCCCAAAATAGAGATCACATCGCCGTCACAAGCAGTGAGCGAAATCCCCTTAAGGACTTCGAGAGAACCGTAGCTTTTATGGAGATCTCTAATCTCCAGAGCAACTTCTGCAGCCGACATAATGGGTCAATCCCAAGGTTTCTATTCGAAAAGAAACGGCGCATTACAGCAAAAAGAATAACCTTACGCAATGACAGATTTCGCCTCCTTTTTGACCTACGCAACTGCGCTACAGCGCCCATAAATAGGGGCTCTAAACAATTTAGACTATTATTCTTTTTATCAGCCTTAAACAGCATTTAACTCTGATGGAAAAGCCAATTTCGAGATAAAAAACTTATCACTACTTTTGATGCAGAAGATTCGGCAATCTAAGAGCAAGCAAGATGTGCAACGCAGCAAAATGAAAAATTCTAATACCGTGTCTTTGAGGAATTAGCCCGCTGCAGAACAAACGGGAATCTAGGCAAAAATAGGAAAACGGGGGACAATTAGGATAAACACACTGGCCTAGACAAGCACAGGTAAAATCGAATCGAAGGGCTTAAACTGGAGGCGGCCCCGCCAGCCACACCCCGGCACACTAATCCACCGCTGTGGCTGCTCCCTTCCGGGCCTGACCAGGTTCACGGCTTCAAGTTGCGGGAGGACCAACAGGACCACCATAACGGCGTTGCTAATGGCTTAACAACGGGGCGGGATTATCCTTGATTGATTGTCACCATGCAAGCCGTTTTCAAGCTTGCCGCTATTGATCACTGAGTTTAACTGCCTGAAGCTTGTAGAAATTCACCAATTGATCCGCTTCAGGCGCATCCCAATCCGCCAAACTGCGTAGATAACTATGCACCCTACCCTCACCATCCAGAAAAAAACTAGCCGGGAATACGTCGATGGGATAAGACTGGCCAACATTTTCAGCAGTAGCCAGATAGAGATCCAGATGCTTTATATCCAGACGCCGGTAATACTCTTTGGCTTTGTCTGCGCTTTCTTCATCTACCGCCACGGCAACCACAACGAAATGCTCATCCCCTAGCCGCTGCTGCAGCCGGTCAAGCGCTGGTAATTCCCGTACACATGGAGGGCACCAGGTCGCCCATAAATTGAGCAAGACAATCTTGCCTTCAAATGCAGTCATATCCACCACATCAACACCATCCTTCAACATAGAGATGGCAGGGACTTTCAGGGGCGGATCGATTGACCGAAAACTTTTTACCGTACCATCAGAGGGTTCTTTTTCAGCATGATGGGCTGACACGCTTGTGCAGCTCAACAACAGCAGGAGGACGATAGATACAGCGTTAGTTAGTACAGTCATAAATATGCCGATCAACATTGATGGAGGCATTGTAGCGCCACACACATCCTAGCCTCCACACCAATCAGGCGCTCGGATGATAAAGATCAAACCACCGACCGAAGGTATCTTCTACAATCGCGATCCTTCCAAAATCCACTTTCAAAGGCCAATCACGGTGCAGCTCTACGATCATATCAATGGCCTCGGCCGTGATCTTAAATCACGCTTTTCTGAAAAAATTCATAAGCTCACTATCGACGCCGATTTCACCTGTCCTAATCGAGACGGCACCTTGGGCATTGGTGGCTGCACCTTTTGCAACAATCACTCATTCAGCAACAAAACCGGATCACAGCTTAGTGTTAGGGAACAGCTAGAAAACAGCAAGCCGGGCATGCGAGCAAAACGCTACCTTGCTTATTTCCAAACCTATACCAACACCTACGCTGAAGTAGAGACCCTTCGGATGTTGTACGAGGAAGCTTTGACCACCGCCGATATCGTCGGTCTCTGTGTCGGTACCCGCCCCGATTGCGTACCCGACGCCACCTTGGATTTGCTGGCCGACTATCAGCAGCAAGGATATGAGGTTTGGCTGGAGTTGGGTCTACAATCCTCTTTCGACCGCACGCTGGATCTGATCAATCGGGGCCACCACTTCGATGCTTACATCGATGCCGTACAACGAGCAGCAGCAAGACAGCTGAAGGTGTGCACCCATCTGATTATCGGTCTTCCTGGCGAAGCGCCGGAAGATAGCATGACCACCTTGAATCGAGTTTTGGACGTGGGTGTTCAGGGCTTGAAACTTCACCCCCTCCATATCGTCAAGGGCAGTGAGATGGCTCGGCAATGGAAGCGTGGTGAACTAAGCGCTATCGAACAATCCACCTATGTGGATGTAGCCAGCCGGATGATTCGTCACACTCCTTGGGAGGTGGTTTTCCATCGCGTCTCCGCCACCGCTCGCAAACCGACTTTGCTAGCACCTGACTGGTGTGACAATCGCTGGCCAGTGCTAAATGCTATTGCTCAGCGTCTGCAGCTAGAAGGTGGGCAAGGCAGCGCACTGCCGGTCATGCAGAAAGATCAGAGCGTGCCGGCACTTTAGCTTTCATTTTCTGCGACCGCCTCTTTGCCAACAGACCCATTACAGACTGGTACAACCAAGTAAAAAAAACCGCCAAAGGCTCTGCTGCTGAGGGTGGTGTAATCTGGAGTCTTGCGCCATAGCGTTGGACTTTAAGAGAACCCTCTGAGTGATCAAGAAAAGTCTTTTCTGCTCTCTTGGCCATCTGCTCATCGCCATAGTCAATTCGGTAAGGCTTCATTTCAATCTCCCATAACACTACAAAACAAAGAGTTTGATCGCCGCTAATGCTGCAGTCCCCCGGATTAACCACTTAAACTGGTCAAATCTGAGTTTACCGATCAGCCACACCCCGACCACAGCACCAACCGCTAGCCCTGGCAAAGCCAGCAGACTGGTTTGAGTCGATTCCAATGTCATCAATCCCAGACCGATTGCCAGGGGAATCTTGATCAGGTTAACAATCATGAACAACCAAGCCCTTGTGCTCATGTAGGCTTCCTTGTCCAGTTTCTGTTCCATCAGATAAAGGCTCATCAAGGGGCCGGCTGTATTGGTTGTCATACTGATAATCCCTGCCAGAAAGCCCGCTCCCTGGGCGCTCAGGGGGTGACGCATAAAGGCTGCCTCACTGCGTTCCAACCACAGGCTCAGCCCCAACATGGCCAGAATCACAAAACCGATCAATAAGCGGAAACTATCTTAATCCAATCCCTGCAACCACCAGCTTCCAAGGGCCATCCCCAGCAGCAGCAGCAGCAGCAGCAGAGGTAACATACTGACTATCACCCGCCATTGAATACGGCGCCGATAAAACAACATCACCGCAAGGTCATTACAAAGATAGAGGGGGATCAACACACCCAACACTTCCGGACCAGGAAAAGCGATCATCAGGATTGGCAATACCAACATCCCCATGCCGCCGACCGAAAACTTAGAGACACCGGTAATCAAACCGGCGAGTGTAAGAATGAGAAAACTACTTTCCACTGGGCAATCCTAAACTCTTAAAATCCGGGCATAGCATAGCGCCGAACATGAATGTAAGATAATTGCATCTTTTGTTCATATTGATCGAGTATAACTATCATGACCAATGATCAGTTACGCGCCTTCACCGCCGTAGTGGAGCAAGGCAGTTTTCGTGCTGCAGCACTTCATATCCACAAGACCCAACCCAGCGTCAGTGCCGCAGTCGCTTCTTTGGAACAGCAATTTGAGTTTCGTCTATTCAACCGAGACAGCTATCGCCCAACTTTGACCACTGAAGGCAAGGCGTTTTATCCTCAGGCAAAACAACTATTGGGACAGGTGGGAGAACTCGAGGCTTTGGGCCACCGCCTGGCTCAGGGAGAAGTACCAAGCCTGTCGATCTCTCTCAGCGCTATGTGTGCCCTGCCACCGGGCTTGGAGAGAGTACAACGATTTTGCGATCGACACCCACAGTTGCAACTCAATATCAGCACCCAGCATCTTTCCGGTGTCTTGGAACAATTACATCTGGAGAAGGCCGATCTGGCTATCGGCCCCCATACCGGCCTGGACGACCGCTATGAATTTATAGATCTATCCCAGATCACTATGATTACCGTCGCCACACCCGATTTTATCGGCCTCAGCGGCGCTGAATCCGTGCCCCAGGCTCTGCTCCGTGGGCACCCTCACATCCTTCTTTCGGACACCGGCTCGGTCAATCCCTTTGATCATATCAACGTAGTCCCAGGTGGGCAGCGCTGGTACGTGGGAGATTATCTGGTCAAAAAAACCATGCTGTTGGCGGGTATGGGTTGGGCGCGTATCCCTAAGCATATGATTGAAGATGAACTGGACAATGGCCAACTGATCCCGTTAAAGGTTGAAAACTTCAATTACCGTAGCCAGGTACCCATTTACCTGATCCGTCTTCGCGATATACCTCAGAGCGAGATGGCAAAAGGGCTATGGCAGGAGATGCAACACAAGGAAGCTTAGGTGAAATCTACGGCCTCGACACCAAGCCCCAATAATCAGAGAACACAAAAATGCCGGGGGCTTCCACCACCGGCCTTTTCTAATAGCTCAGGCAATTTACTCGTACTGACAGAGACGGGCGATATCCTTAACGCAGATCTCGCGGCCTTTAACCTCGATAATCTCTTGCTGTGCCAGACTCGACATAATTCGAGACAGGGTTTCCGGCTTCACCGAAAGACGGGAAGCGATAACCTGCTTGGGTGTATTCAGATAGATCACAGTACCATCTTCGGCATCATGTGGCAGCTGGTTCATCAGGAAACGCAGCACTCGGAAAGTAGCGTTCTGTTGAGTCAGGTTTACCACGTCATTAAGACGGGCATGCAAACGCATACTGAGATCACCCAGAACTCGCATACAGGAGTCCATATTCTCACGCAGCAGTTCCATGTAGGTCTGACCGTGAATGCCATACACGCGACAGCTTTTGATCACCTGAGCACTGACCGGGTAGCGATTGCGCTGCATAAACATCACCGCTTCCGCCACCGTTTGGCCCGGCGTTACGATCTCTACAACTTTCTCGTTGCCATCAGGAGCATTCTTACAAAGCTTGATCTGACCATCAGCCAGCAGGAAAAAACGATCAGCCTGATCGTCCTGACGAAACAAAAACTCCTCGGGACCCAATTCAAAGAGGCGAGTGGTATCAACCAAACGAGTCATTTCAGAATCGTTCAATGCCGCGAACAGATAATGGCGCTTAATAGCAGCAACGGCGAGTGAACGCTGCAGGTCATCCATAGGAACCCCTTAATACAATACGGAATTTGACAGATTAAACTGAAAGCGGGCTAGGTTTTCAACAAAAACTAACACTTCTGTGATTTTTCCTTCCTCGCTCCTCGAACAACGGAAGGTTTACCTCTCTCTATATTAAGCGGAAAGCCACTCCGCCTTAGTCGCTGAGGGTTTTAAGATAAGCAATAATATTCAGCCGATCTTGCTCTTTGGGAATACCCGCAAAGTTCATTCGGGTTCCCGGTATCAGCGTTTTCGGCTGCTCTAAAAATTGCTTAAGGCTTTGCTTATCCCACTGGCCGCCAGCATTTCTCATCGCTTTAGTATAACTGTAGCCAGGAACGCTACCCTTTTCACGATTAAAGACATTCCATAGATTTGGTCCAAAACCGCCGTCCTGATCTTTTTCGACTTTATGACAGCTGCGACATACGGATGCGCGAACATAGCCCTTTTCAGCGCTTGCCTGTTCCAATTGACCCAATTCATTCGCTGGCTGAGTTTCGGACGCCTGTGCAAACAATATCCAAAGTGACACCACCAGCGCCGCAGCCACTGAGCCAGCGATCACTCGACCAAATATAGAAAGGGGGAACATAGTGAAGAGAACCTCTAAACAACAACTCTAAGGCAAACCAGCAAACAGGTTCTGGTGTTAGAGGAATCTCGTTCTGATCCCTCGAGTCGATTTTAACGGGACAGGTAGCGAATCCCTTGCTCCAACCCTTCCAAGGTCAGCGGATACATATGATCATCCAGCTGCTGTCGGATCATTTGGGTACTTTGAGTGTAGTTCCAGGAGCGAGTGTGACTGGGATTCAGCCAGATCACTTTATCCCAGGTATCTATAATTCGCTGCAACCACAGTTGCCCGGGCTCTTCGTTGAAATGCTCAACGCTGCCCTGTGGATAGAGCAATTCGTAGGGAGACATAGCAGCGTCCCCCACAAAAATTACTCGATAGTCACGTCCGTAGGTGTGCAGCACATCGAGCATAGGAATCGTCTCACTGTAACGACGCTGGTTGTTACGCCAGACTTTCTCGTAAACACAGTTGTGAAAATAGAAATATTCCAGATGTTTGAACTCGGTGCGGGCCGCCGAGAACAGATGTTCGCACTCGCGGATATAGGGATCCATGGAGCCGCCGACATCGAGAAACAACAACACCTTCACCGCATTATGGCGCTCCGGCACCATCTTCAGGTCGAGATAGCCAGCATTGCGGGCCGTAGAGCTGATGGTATCGTCTAAATCCAACTGATCGGCAGCGCCGGTACGAGCAAACTTGCGCAGTTTGCGAAGCGCTACCTTGATATTCCGGGTGCCCAGCTCGACGTTGTCATCGAGGTCTCGAAACTGACGTTTCTCCCACACTTTGACCGCCCGCTTGTGGCGACTTTCACCGCCGATGCGCACCCCTTCAGGGTTGTAGCCACCATGTCCGAAAGGTGACGTACCACCGGTACCTATCCACTTGCTGCCGCCGGCATGACGCCCGTCCTGTTCATCCAAACGCTCACGCAAGGTGTCCAGTAGTTTTTCCAGGCCACCCAGAGATTCAACCTGCGCCCGCTCTTCGTCGGTCAGTACCCGCTCAAACTCTTTACGCAGCCAGTCCTCAGGGATCAGCGATTCCATAAAACCGTCGAGCTGCTGCAAGCCATGGAAATAGGAACCAAAAGCACGATCGAAACGATCAAAATACTTCTCATCCTTAACCAGGCAGGTGCGAGAAAGCAGATAAAAATCATCGAGATTAGCGAAAACCAAGCCACGATCAAGGGCCTCAAGCAGCACCAGAAGTTCCTTAATGGTGACAGGCACCTGGGCCTTGCGCAGGGTAGTAAAGAAGTCGATCAGCATGATGACAATCTCCCGTTTAACGGGCTTCTCGCCGTGCCATAAATGCCAACCGTTCTAACATATGCACATCCTGCTCGTTCTTAAGCAGCGCGCCATACAATGGCGGGATCGCCTTAGTGCTGTCTCTGTCCTGAAGTACATCTGCAGGGATATTGTCGGCCATCAGCAGTTTCAACCAGTCGATCAGTTCCGAGGTTGAAGGCTTCTTCTTCAAACCGTTGACCTCTCGAAGTTGGAAGAACACTTCCATTGCCTCTTCTACCAAGCGTTTTTGAATATCCGGGTAGTGAACGCGAACAATCTCTTCCATAGTGTCCTTGTCAGGGAACTGAATATAGTGGAAGAAACAGCGGCGCAGAAAGGCGTCTGGCAGCTCCTTCTCGTTGTTACTGGTGATAATAACGATAGGACGATGGCGAGTCTGAATACGCTCACCGGTCTCGTAAACCGAGAACTCCATCTTATCCAGCTCAACCAAAAGGTCGTTTGGAAACTCGATATCTGCTTTGTCGATTTCATCGATCAGCAATACCACCGGCTCATCGGCTTCGAAGGCCTGCCACAGCATGCCTTTTTTGATGTAGTTGCCAATATCGTGAACGCTCTCGTTACCCAATTGGGAATCACGCAAACGGGAGACCGCATCGTATTCGTACAATCCCTGCTGAGCTTTGGTGGTGGACTTAATATGCCAGCGCAGAATCGGCTTGTTCAGGGCAGCGGCAATCTCTTCCGCCAACATGGTTTTGCCGGTACCCGGCTCTCCTTTAACCAACAATGGTCGTTGCAGTGTAATAGCAGCGTTAACCGCCATTTGCAGGTCGTCGGTAGCGACATAACGTTCTGTGCCTTCAAATCGCATCGGCAGACTCCGGTATCTGATCTCTTTAGTCGGGTATATTCGGCCTAGTGTATCAGAGACTGTTAATGGATGTCGTTGACAGAAACGCCCAATGGATTTGCTAAAACGGACGGAAAATCCATCTCCTCAACCAGCTATTCTTTTATGGTTGCGCCTACCCCTGCTTCACCATCGTTGATCACAACTTTTCTCGAAAACCAGCTCTTTCGGCTAATGCCCGCTACCGCAGAGCCACCCACAATGGCGATGCATGCCCAAAACATGGCCCAGTTCGGCTCGGCTTCCCCCGCCACAATCAATAGCAACACTGAGATTAATGGTGCGGCGTAGGCAAGCACCCCGAGCAGCTGGAGGTTGCCATGTTTGACACCATGGTCCCAGGTAAAAAAGGCGATACCCACAGGACCTAGGCCCAATCCCAAAACTCCGACCCACTGACGAGTATCCAAGTCCCAGACTGTCTGCTCCCATGCCAAATGACAGGCGGTGGCTAATAGTGCGGTCACCGCACAAAACCAGCCTACTGCATCGGTGGGTACCGCTTTGACTAACCGACTGGCAACCGAATAGCCCGACCAGATAAATGCACAAGATAAGGCCATCAAATAGCCGTGAAGGTATTCAGAACTGAATTCGGCGCTATCTATACTGATCAAGATCCAGCAACCTTCAAGCGCTATCAATGCGCCTGCCAGATGTCGAGTCTTGAGTGATTCATTAGGAAGCAGCGCAGAAAACAAAACGATCAACAACGGCCACAAGTACGCCAGCAAGCTAACCTCGACCGCTGGTGCTTTAGTCATCGCCACGAAGTAACAAAAGTGATAACCGAAGTAGCCACCAACACCTAGCATCCATGCAAAGGGAGACTGGCTAAGATGCCGCAGACCCAAGTGTCCCAGAGATAACCAACGCCCACACATCAGCAGAAATGCAACCGTGAATGTCATCGCCATCAGTTGAAATGGGGGAATAATCCCGTCGGTTAGCCGGGTCAGCAACGCCAGCGTACCCCACAACACAATCGATATAGAGCCAATAAAAGTTGCGCGATGTAACTGAGCCATATCCCCACCTCAATCTGAAACCGTTAAATACTGATCAGAAACAGAAGAAAGTGTATGGGGTACAGTGGGGTTTCGTCTTTGCCGGTCAGGCGGGATTATTTACCATTCTTGCGGAAGTAACTGGGAGGATGATCAAAATACTTACGAAATCGATCACTGAAGCTAGCCAAATTGCTGTAGCCGACGCGATCAGCGACCTGTTGCACACTTAACTCTCCCGCCTCCAGCAATCTCCACGCTTGCTGCATGCGTTTTTCAGTTAAGTATTGATTTGGCGTCATGCCCAGCTGACGGCGAAATAGTTCACTCAACTGACGAGGACTAAGATTGGCGACTACCGAAAGTTGAGCTAATGAGATGGGGTACTGAAAATTGTGGCCCAGATAACTGCGTGCCGCCTCGATACGCCGATCCAACCGCACGACCTCACCAAATCGTTCCTGCAGCAATTGAATCAACAGCAGCAACATTTGCCTTTCACTACTCGGTCGAACGGCACCATCCTGCAACTGCTGGTGCAAAAACGAAATATAGTGAGCCAGTGCTGAATCCAGTTGGATAAATGCCGGCAAACGCTCCAATTCCGGTGCCAAAGCTGCTGGCACATCAGCGACTACAAAGGCATTTTTATCAGAAGCTGCAAATCCATGAGTCTGACCTGCCGCAACTACAGCTACCTGCTGAGAAGAAACACCCCCTTCCTGGCTACCAATATTCATCGACAGCTCACCAGCCACGGGCAATACCAGTTGGTGGTAATCATGATGATGGGTATGGGTTTCAGAACTGTAACTGCGCAGTTCCAAGGTGAGATTTGGATATTCCATCTCAGAAGTTTAACAGAGGATCAAAAATAAACTGCAGCGTTATTCCCCGCAAATTTTCCACCTCAAGGATAAAGAACAATCCAATAAAAAACCGCCAGTTTCAAAGATAACGGCGGTTTTCGTTTTGGGTATTTCGAAAGCTATTTACTGATATTGCCTGGAAACAGATCCTTGATGGAACCGATCGATCCCAGCAGCGAGGAAGCTTCGTAGGGCAGGAATACCCGCTCGCCCTCTTTGGCGATATCCGGCAGGGTCTTCATATATTCCAGGGCGATCAGATAGCTGAGGATCTGCTCCTCTTTGACGCTTTGGCCAGTGGCTTCCAAGATGGTCTGGATCGCCTTGCGTTGACCTTCAGCCCGCAGAATAGCCGCCTGTTTTTCACCTTCGGCAACGTTGATCTGTGCTTCCTTTTGGCCCTGGGCTTCTGTCACCGTGGCACGACGTTCCCGCTCGGCAGACATCTGCTTACGCATCGCCTGTTCCACCTCTTCTGGCACCACGATGTTCTGCACTTCGACACGGTTGATCTTAGTGCCCCACTTGTTACCCGCCTCATCGAGGGTCGCTGTCAGAGCCGTGTTAATCTCCTGACGACTTTCCAACAAGCGGTCCAGCTCCAGCTCACCCACCTTACTACGCAGTGAGGTTTGGGTCAGGGTTTCGATCGCCTGAACAAGATTTTCTACAGATAACACCGCATCCCGAGGAGTGATCACCTGAAAATAGAGTGCGGCATCTACCAGTACGGTGACGTTGTCCTTGGTAATAACCGGGATCTTCGGAAAATCAGCCACTATTTCACGGCGGTCAATTCGTATGGTTTCATAAGTAACCGGAACCTGCTCCCCGTCGATGGACTGATAACGACGCATCCGAATCGCACGGGCTTTGTCGAAAAAGGGAATCAGCAGATGCAATCCTTGTTCTAGGGTTCGGTTGTACTCTCCCAGTCGTTCGATCACCATCGCTTCACTTTGCTGGACAATAACCAGGCCCTTGATCAAGAAAACAGCAACCACAATGGCAGCAAAAATGATCACCAGGGTGACGGCACCGACATCAAATGGCATTCCATTCATCTTTCTACGTCCTCTGTTAAAGAATTCGAACCTGGGCGGTGATTCCACTGAAGCCTAGAATCTCCACCTGTTGACCTTCCTGCAATTCAACCTCTCCCGCTTGCTCCAGCTGGGCCGGAAAAAAATCTCCTTTGATCATCACACCCAGGCGTTGTTGTTGGATCACAATCTCGGTTTGCAGCCCTTGCGAGCCGCTGTCTCCAGTGACCGATACCGACTCTTTAGCTCCGCCAATAGATTTGTACCAGCGGATAAACAATGGTGTCAGAACCGCCGCTGCTATCGCTGTTGCCGCTAGTTGGATCCAAAAGGGCTGTCCCGCAGAGGCTACCAAGGCTCCCGCCAAACAGGCCACGCCTGCGGCCAATGCGACGAACCCCAGCGCTAACATCTCCAAAGCGGCCAATGTTAACGCCAAGATCACCCACAGATGCCAGGCTTCAAACTCGATTCCCATGATCAACCTCTCCCTAAACCCAACCTGCTCGGATCTTTTTGTACTAGATAATCAACTTGTTAGGAACAGACTAGCGCTTATAAGTTCCAGAAAAAAGCTTCTCGATTCGATACCTTATTGATTGCGCTAAGTTCGACCGAGTTTAAAAGCCTTCCGTATAAATCATGCTACAGTTTGGCTTATGTCCGATGAATCTAGCCGTTTACAGGCCCATGCCAATTTCAAGCCGCCTCAACTTCCGCCAGGGGATCTGTGGGTATTTGCATACGGTTCTCTGATGTGGAAACCCGGATTCGATTACATCAAGGCATTGCCTGCCACCTTGAAAGGCTATCACCGCAGCCTCTGTGTCTGGTCCCATGTGCATCGTGGCACCCCCGAACAACCGGGTATGGTGTTGGGATTGGACCATGGAGGCCACTGTCGAGGGCGCGCTTTGCTAGTGGCTGAAGCTGACAGGGATGCGGTCTGTGAATATCTCTATGGACGGGAAGTACCCACCTTAATCTATCAAGCAAAGATCCATGAAATTGCCATCCTTGGTTACACCCAGCCCGAGCCCGCGCTCTGTTTTCTGGTAGACAGAAACCACTATCAGTACGCCGGCCGACAAAGCCCGTTAACCTGCGCCCAACACATCATCAACTCTCAAGGGATCAGTGGCCATAGTCGCGACTACCTGCAAAGTACCCTCTCCCATCTGCAGAGCTTAGGCATCGAAGATAAACAACTGCTGCAGATAGACCAAGCGCTGCAGCAGCTTCTAACGACTCAGGCTCCGTGAAGCAGTTGCTTCACAGATTGCCTAGCGTTTTTCCAGCACCTCTAGATCCTGCAGCAAGCTTTCACCCAGTTGTAGATTAGCGCCCGACCCTTCCACTGCCTGACGAGTGCTGTCTACCAGAATTTCCATTGCTTGGATAATCTGGTTAGAGTCCTGCAGCTGTGACTGCAGCTGTCCAATCACCGACTCCGCAGCACGAGTGTTCTCCCGGGACATAGATGAAAGGCCATCGAGGCTATCTACCGTGCCCATGGCGATCTCTCGACTGTCTGCGATTCTGGCGGTAACGCCCTGTTGTTTGTGAATGATAGTCTCGGAGATCTCCATGATCTTAGCCATCTCTCTTTGGATCTTTTCCGCAGACTTATTAGCAGTGTTAGCCAACGCCCGGACTTCATCCGCAACCACCGCGAATCCACGACCATGCTCACCGGCACGGGCCGCCTCAATCGCAGCATTCAAAGCCAGCAAATTGGTCTGATCGGCAATCCCTTTAATGGAATCCACCAGCTGGTTAATGGTTTGGTTGTTCTCGTTCAGACTCTCTAACAGCTCGGTAAATTCAGAGATATTGGCTTCGGCAGACTGGATCTTATTGGCTAATTCGTGCAACTGTCCAATGGTGTCACTGCTGGTGCTCATGGTCTGTTGAGCGGAGTTGACCGATTCATTGGACAGTACTTCGATCTCTTTCGATTGCTCGATAAAGTGCTGAACCAATTGGTAGCTGGATTCGATCTCCTGCAAACGCTGTTGAGAAGCCTGATTAACACCCCGGGAATTATTAGTGATCTGGCCTGCCTTCTGTTGTGGCTGCAACGCCACCAATCGGTCAAAGAGTTCTGCCTTTTTTTTCAGCGCTTCCAATTCGCTATTTTCAATCAGACTTTCTGTTGCGCTGGCAACCTTCTTATTGGAAAAAAACACGGCCGATTTCCTTTTTTAGTTATGATTATTGGCGAGTACCTGGACAAAGTACCCGCCCATTGGATCGACAGAAAAATTTCAGTGCAAGCTGATGATGACGTTATACCTGCAACCCCAATGTTAATGACGAAAACGATTACCCGAATACGCACCAAAGACGCACACCCCGACTGGGCATAGACTCTATCGGGTTTTCAGTTGTATATCAGAAATATAGTGTTAATTGGGCGAAAGATCCGTTTTTTTCTTCAACGGTGCATGGATCTTAATTTTGCCGTCATTCATCAACTCATCCAGAGTCAGCTGATAACTGGGTGCAAACACCTCCAAAAAGTAATTCACTTCTGGCAGCTGAGCCTCTTTTAGCCGACCTTCAACATACTTAGCCGCTTGAGCGAATTCGCCGTTTCCAGCTTTCAATTCCGCTTGGCATTTGAGGTACGCCGCCAAGGTATCTGCCGCTTTAATCATCTGCTGATACTCTTCCGGTAGATTGTCTTCAATCATCACCTCAGAGAAGTCTTGTTGCAGCTCCTCTGGTAACAGTGCGATCAACTCCTCTCCCGCCGCACGCTCTATGGATTTATAAGCATCTCGGATCTGGGCAGAGTGGTACTTGATCGGAGTCGGCATATCACCCGTGATTACCTCGCTGACATCATGATAAAGAGCAGCTGTGGCAAGGTACTGGGCATCAATATTGCCTCCATAGATACGGTTCCGTATCAGTGCCAGAGCGTGACAGATAGTCGCCACATCCCAGCTATGCTCCATCACATTTTCTGGAATAGTGTTGCGCTTTAAACCCCAGCGCATCACCCAACGAATTTTGTTGATATAAGCAAAGAAGTGACTTCGAACGTGCATATTCCTTAAGCCTCTTGAAGTAACAGAGTCGTTATCGGCCAATCATCAGTTGCCATAAATATTAGCGCCTCTTTTTTGGGTCGAGACTTCGATGGCTGAGCAAGAGGATTTTGTCGCGCAAATCAGACAGCCGAAAAAACACCACCAGACGCCACCCCATAATTATTTTTTTTCTGCTATGTTTCAAATAGTTAAAAGAAAAGCTTCTACTATCAACTACCAAAATTCAATCTAGGAAAGTCAACAGCTGTTGCTAGTCAAAGCGCAGCAGATCATTCATAACCCATTGTTTTAATGAATATATTTAAACAACAAGAGTTTTTTTGTCGTCTGCAAGCAACAGTTTTATGAGCTTTCCACCCAGCATCTTCCTTTTTATCGTCACAAGCCAACCGCAGAACCACTCTATCTCATTGTAATTAAATTCATTTTTAAAAACTGGCACAGTGTTTGTAATAGTCACAGTGAATTTATCAATCAAGCTCAGTTTGAATAAGTCATCCGAACTACAAAAGGAGATATGGAATGAAAAAATTACTAACCACTGTCGCTATGGTCGTTATCGCTTCTAGCCCTGCAGGCGTTGCTACTGCTGGAACCACTGAGATGCCCAAGCCTAACCTGTTTGAGATGATGGATATCGATCAGGATGGGGTAATCAGCCAACAGGAAGCCGCTGAAGATCAAAGCCTAGTGAACGAATTTACCACCGTTGATAGCGATGGCGACAAGAAGCTAACCAAGGAGGAGTACGAACAGTACCTGGCTCAAGCCGTAAAAAAGTCTGGATGATTCAGTTTATGCGCGGCGAAATGATGCTCGTTATCTGAAGCGAAGCGCTGCAGCGAAACTGAATAGATAACACTTCTCTCTCGTTGGAGCAGTCAACCACAGTTGCTGCTCCTTTTTTTCCGCAACTGACAACACCAAAAAACAATAAACTAGTTTGCGACCAGGCCGTTGCGCCTTAATACACCGTAAATTTTTCGGCTACGTTTTGCCAGCCGTTGAATATCGCCCAGGGTCGGAACATCACCTTGGCGTAATCGCAGCTCCCAGTCTTCCAATTCGGTATCCAGAAATTCCAGCAGTTTCTTAGAACAACCGGTACAAGGACCGTCACAGAGCCGAGACAGCGGAGTATCAAAGGGAATAGCATTGCGCACGTCACCAATGAGTTGTGTCATCGCTTTGCTGGGCGTGGCTTTCATTCGTCAGGGTATTTCCTGGTCAGTTCTTGCACGATTGATCGGGCCGCCAGAATATCATGTGGCGGTAATAATTCCAGTGTTAGGCAATAAACCAGAGAAGTGTTTTCGGGTTAAAAAACCCAGTCAAGCTCGTCGGTTAACCGCAGCGTTACTCACTTGTTGCTGCGATAATTCCAGCGTACAGTTATAGGTCTGCTGGATGATCAGCGCATCGTTACTGGCACGATGGCGGTCGATTCCCAGATCCTCTGTGACCTGCTGTTTAGTCTCATGCCACAGTTCCATCTGGGTCTCATTTAGAATCATCTCTAGGGGACTGATCCGAAATGTCATCTGTTTACGACACTGATGAAACAACTTGATCACCCAGGGTTGGTCCACCACCCAGCCGTCGGTATAGATAGTCTGATTCTGCAGGAGACGATTCATATCATCAGCAACGGTGTCGATACTGCGACCATGTTTAAACAGAGAATCGCGGGGGATATGATGGTAACTTTCGGCTTCTTCGGTCCAGTGAGTCCAATCCCCATGGGGGATAATCAAACTGCAGTAGCGGCTATCCTGCCCCATGGCTAAACCGATTTCGATGGGATAACTTTCTGCGCCGAAGCCTGAGGCTTCGACATCGATGATCCAGGGATTCTGTTTAGTACTGATAGCTACCCATCCTGTCTGGTCATGGATTAATATTTATAGTTTACCGCTTGATTGCAAAAAACCAGTGGATCCTCAACCCGATCATCAAGATCAGCTTGCTCACCGGGTTTCTAATCTTTTCGGCAGCTTAAGGGTAAATCTTACGCCTTTATCGAGATCACTTTCAAAGCATACTGTGCCCTGAAGCCGTTCGTAAACCAGGTTGTGGATCAGATACATACCCAGACCCGTGCTACCGCTACCTCGTCGGGTGGTATAAAACGGCTCGAACAACCGCCTTTTCTGCTCCTCGTCCATCCCCACACCGTTGTCGCTATAATCGATTTGAATTAGCTGGGGGTGTTCGGATACGTCAAAATTCATACATCCTTCACGCCTGTTGGCAAAGCCATGGGTGATGCTGTTCATCACCAGGTTTGAGAGAACCTGATAAAGCGCTCCGGGAGCCGAATGCAGCTCCAACTGAGGGTCACAGTTGATCGACAGCTGATGCCGACCTTGCTTCAGCGGGCTCTGCAAACTGAGATGGACGCCCTCGATATATTGGGCCAGTTTAAAGCTACGAATCTGATCGCTGCTCTGGTCCACCGCAACCTGTTTGAAGTTATCGATCAGATGAATGGCTCGACCTAGATTTTGTAACAGAATATCCGTGGACTCCTCCGATTCCTTCAAATGGGCAAGCAACATACTTCGGGTCAGCTGACCACTTTCAATCAATCCGTGAATTCGCAGACTTTCCTCTTTGAAGTGAGAAGCTGCTGTCAGCGCGTTGCCCACGGGTGTATTGATCTCGTGGGCTACCCCCGCCACCATGCCTCCCAGGGCTGCGAGTTTCTCGTTTCTCAGCAACTGTTCTTTGGCGTGATTGAGCTCAGTGTAATCGGTGCCCGTACCGTGGTACCCGGCAAAACTTCCGTCGGAGCGAAAATAGGGAGAACCGTTTATTTTAATGCAGTAGCGTTGACCGTCCGGGCGATAGCCATGGTAGTCAAACTCCTTGATGCGCCGCCAATGACTGAGATCTTCAAAGTGCAGCTGCCACTTCTCCGGATCTGCCGCGACGATATCCGCACCGACAAATTCGCCACGGGTTTTACCGATGATGTCATCCAACTGAAGACCGGTGATTTCGAAGAAACGATCAGAGATATAATTGAAGCGCAGACGCTCATCCATCACCCAGATCCAATCTGATGAAGACTCCGCGATATTCTTGAAACGGGTCTCACTCTCTCGCAATGCTTCCTGGATATCATGGTGGTGAGTCACATCTTTTGCGGCACCCCGATAACCAACAAATGTATTCTGTTCGCCGTAGATCGCTTTACCGCTGATCAACAGGTGTTTGATCTCCCCCCGCGGGGTTTTCAGGGTATAGGAGAAATCGCGAAAGTTGCGATGGTTTTGCATATCTTCACGGTGCTGACGCCAGGAATTTTCGTCCTGATTGATCAGGAAGGGCTCCATCACCTCCCAGCGTGTTTTACCCACCACATCCTCGATACGCATACCAAGACAGTCCATCATACTTTCGGTGACGTAGCTGAAACGATGATCGGCGTCGGTTTCCCAGATTGAGTCAAACATATAATCTGAAATCTCTCGCAATCGCTGTTCGCTGCGAAGCAAAGAGGCTTTTACTATCTGTTTTTCTGCGTTTTCATCTCGGAGTGCTTGTCGGGTTTGCTTAACCTCAGCAGAGAGTTGCTGATTGTTTCGCCAGTTAGCGAGGTGAGCCTGCAACATCTGTTCGATACAGATCTGCACAATGGAGGCGTATTCTTGGGCGCGGGCCAGCGGTGCGGTGATTCCTACAGATGCGATACGGGTGCCATCGAGCTCGACCGGTTGATTGCACCCTTCAAGCATCACCGCTGATCGCCTTTCCATCTCAGCACTGACATCAAGACAGGGCAATTCACCGCGAAGTATTCGGGCTGCGCCCTCATGTGTATTGCCAAGACGGCCCGGAATGGAGGACGCTACGATAACCCCCCCTGCAGCCATGATGGATATATCGCAAGGTACCCGCTGAGACACCGTATCGCAGATGTTTTGCAATACGACGAGGTTGATACCCAGGTAATCCTGGAGCTGACTCAACTGAGCTGGAGAGAGAGTCTGGGTAACTTCGCTGTTAGCCATAGACGCTTGATTATTATTTCGTCAATTATTATTAAAGTGTGCGCACGCTAACAGAATTCGCAGGCACCCACCACTTTAGTATGAACGAAATTTGGCCGACGAAACCGAAGCTCTAGCTAGTATTCTAGACAAATGATCGAGATGGCGACGAATAGATAGCGCCAAACCGGTCTCAACGGTGTTTTTTTCGAGGGGGTAACTGATCGTGAAAAGGCAGTTGTTCCACCCCTTGATACCAGGGGGCTTTTGAATCCCAGAAGATATTCTGCTGAGGCCTAATTTCAGGATCTTGATCCAAGCAGCCGGCCGGGACGATCATCAGGGTTCCCCCCTTATTCATCCAGGGAAGATTAGAACCACACTGGCGGCAGAAGCAGGTGGCAAAATGACGGGTGTCTAGCGGTTCGAAGCGCTGAACCAAGGCTTCACCTTGTAGCCACTGAAAATGCTCCGGAGACACAAACATATTGCTGGCATGGGCGCTGCCGGTAACCTTGCGACAACGTGAGCAATGACAAAATTGGAATGTACTGATTGGTCCAGAGATTTGATAGCGAACGCCACCGCACAAACAGCTTCCCGTAACTTTGGCCAGATCATCTTCAGCTCCGATTTTGCTGCTATCTCCAGTGTTACGAGTCATATCATCCACTCCAAGTTATTTGAAAAATTCGAAGCTTAGAGCCTCAGGGTACTGATCTGGATGGTCGGCCGTACATTAGTGTAGTTGGGCATGTCACAGAGTATGACATCGGCGTGAGGCCCGAAGGCATGCTGAAAATCTTCAACGGATTCAAAGTAAAGATGGCCGATGGCTACAAATGAGGCAGGGGAACCTGGAGCTGCACCAGCAATTCCTTCTTCAACGGAGACCCGGATCAGAGCATCCCCCATGCGCTCTTCAACCATGGGAATATGGCACTGAAGGTAGTATTCCATATCAAAATGACCATCTTCGATGAGCGGGTAGAGAACGGTAACTTTGATCATTGATCCCCCGGGATTTCATCGCTAATTAGCATGAGGGGATAGCTGATACTGGATCCATGGGGGATCAGCTTGAAGATGACTAAACAGATAAATGTCAGCATAAATAAAATCAATAGGAATCCATCATTAGGGCAAACGATCCTTGAACGCCTGCTTGGCCATCCGTAACGGGATGGCAACACCGAAGCCGGCAGAGTTCACGGATGTTTTAAACATTTTTAGGGTGTTGATACCCACTACCTCACCCTCTTCGGTCACCAAAGGTCCGCCACTGTTGCCAGGTAAGATTTGGGTATCGGTTATAATGGCATCACTCTGCACCCGGGTAACAATTCCGGCAGTAACGTAATCTCGGAGCCCCAATGGACTGCCGATCGCATAGACTTTGGCGCTTTGGGCCAAAGCTCCACTGTAGCCCTGCAAATACGGGGTGCGATAATCGTCCACTTTCAGCAAAGCCAAATCATGATCCGCACTCACCTCCACCAATCGCGCCTGCAGCGTGGAGTCATCTTTCAGGTAGATTTTGAAACTGCGGGCCAGTTTCGCGGTACTGGTTCTGATACTGAATTGAGATCGGGCTTTTTCATAGGCTTTGCTGTTCTTCTTATAGCTGGCGTTAACCCGGTCGTACTCCTTGATCCAGTATTCATATCGCCCTTGCATCACCTGATAATCGGAAGCCGCTGTAGTTTTTAGATTCCCTTTGCCAGCACTTTCGATCCGTTGACGATACTGTTGCAGTTCCACCGACATTTTTGCCAGCCGCTGCTTCTCCTTCTTCAGCCAGCTTTCCCGTTTATCCAACTCCTTTTTGGTTGAACCCAGTTTCGACTTGGTCTGTTTCCAGGCACTGCTGTTAGTTGGCCGAATGACATGTTTGTTAGTGAGGATATAGCCATCGTCAGTCACAAAAAATCCCGACCCTACACCCATAGCGGTTTCTACGGAGACCACTGACAGCGTCACTCTTTCGATCGGATTTCTGGGTTGAAAACGCTTCTCCAGAGCCGAATAAAGATCCTGCTTGTTTATCTGATTATCGGTTGATTGTGCAGCGTCATCGGGCTGATCCCCAGACGATAAGGGCAACGGAGGAGGTAATTTAGGCTTGGGCTGATTCTTTTTCTGATCGGCCGTAATCGGCTTGTCGCTGAACTGCCAGCGACCGTTGGCATCTTTGTATTTATAAATTTTTGCAGCAGAGACCACACCGCTGGACAGCAGTACACAGACACTCAATAGTACGACAAACCATCGTCGTCTCGCTCTCATTCCTTGTCCTCGTCTAGTTCTGCATTTTTCTGTGCAGCTCTGCCAGCGTCCTTCGCCGAATCTGTTTTAGCCAGATCTGTTTTAGATGGGTCAGATGAATCTTGAGAGGATGAATCTGTTGATGACTTTGGGGCACCCGGGTAGGGTCTGAGAAAAATCCAGGCGACCAACAATAAAATCAGTCCGATTGGAACCAACTCTACCCACGCCATAAATCACTACTCCCTCAACACACCAAGGTAAATATAAACTTAATATTCAATAAGGGTAAATAGCTAATTGCGCCTATATGAAGACATTAGGATTTAACGGCGACGAATACAGTCACGGCCATCAGACTTGGCCTGATAAAGTGCAGCATCGACCCTTTCGAGGATCGATTCGATTGTCTGCTCCTGTTGATCAACCTGGGCAATTCCGTAACTAGCGGTCAAACCATAAAGCTCATCCTGCGATTCTTTATCGCCACGAAGATTACTGCGTATTTTCTCAGCGGCCACTTCAGCATCTTCTGCCCGGGTTTCTGGCAACAGCAAGATGAACTCTTCTCCACCCCAACGGCCAAACACATCCACCGAACGGGTAACCTGCTTAACCTTGGCTACAAAAGCCATCAGCAGCTCATCACCAATGGCATGACCGTAGGTATCGTTAATCTTCTTGAAGTGATCCAGATCGATCATCATCACCGAGAAATAGCGATCAAAACGCTGAACTCGCTGCAATTCTCTGTGCATGATGCGGGACATATGGCGGCGGTTATAGATACCGGTGAGCGGATCTTCGTAGGCGGCTCTGCGCAGTTCTTTCATCATCTCTGCACGCTGAGTCGTATCCCGCACAATCGCCGTCACCATCTGCAGACCCTCCATCTCAAATTTCGAGATAGAGATCTCCACCGGGATCTCCGTTCCGTCTTTACGCAATGCGGTTACCGGAGCCCTCTGCTCCATTAACTTAGCTCGATGAGATGACCCTAAAAATGATTTCACATACTCCTGATGGCGACCTCGAAAGCGGGCCGGTATTAAATCCTCCAGAGGCATCAACAGCATTTCATCAGAGCTGTAGCCAAACATACGTTCTACTGCGCTGTTGCTATACTCGACACGCAAATCACGGTCAAAGATCAACATGCCGTCATAGGCTGAATCGACGATCTGTTCCATCCGCGACAGTACCCGCTCACGATTCAAATCCAATCGTTTCTTGACGGTAATATCGTAACAACTGAGTAATATTCTGGCGTTGCCCTGTGTAACATCTGAAAACGGCGAAGCAACCATACGCCACCACTGCAGGTCCTCTTCACAGTCCAGAGCCAGCTCCACTTCTTCTGGGAAGCCCGATTGCAGCGCTTTAGCCATAACAGAATCTAACAGGGCTGTTTGGACACTATCAAAAACAGTGGATATCAGACACGGCCAATCCGTTCCAGGATTCACAGGCAGACGGTTAAAGGCGTGATTGGAATTAATCAGATAGAACTGGTCATCCGGTTGCTGCTCAATAATGGCCAGACTAGTAGATGCTGCATCAAATACATCGACAAAATTACTTTTCAGCTGGTCGTTAGGCACGCGACTTATCCAAAAGTTGAGAGATTACTCAATAACCATAGTATGGATTCACCTATTCACCCATTAGGTCTCCGCAGATTTTATACAATCTCTGCCTGCCGTCTTAGCGATATACAAGGAAATATCACCCCCCCGCTTTTTTGACCTTAAACCCCTGCTTGCCAAGCTCCTCTACCATCAGGTCTCGTTGATCGCCCTGAATCTCTATAACACCGTTTTTTACTGCACCACCGGTGCCGCAACGTTGTTTAAGCTTTTTCGCCAGCGCTTTCAGCTCTGCTGCCGGCAGTAACACACCGGTTATTAAGGTCACCCCTTTACCTTTACGGCCCTTGGTTTCGCGGCTAACCCGGACGATTCCATCGCCTTCAGGAACAGAATCCTGCTTACAGGCACATTCTGCCTGGGCCTTTCCACAATCCGGACACATCCGACCAAATTCGGTAGAGAAAACCAGGCCACCATCTCGTTTCTTTGCCATTTACCCACGTCCAATTGCTCTAAAAAATCAGTCGGATACTTTACCACGAAGAGCCTTCTGTTTACCCCGTTTGGTTTTGCTATCCATACGCTTACGTTGCGAGCTGCGGGTGGGTTTAGTAGCCCGCCGGGCTTTTTGTACCGCAGTCGCTTTGAGAATAAGCTGTTTCAGCCGTTCCAGTGCATCTTCCCGATTTTTTTCCTGGCTGCGAAAACTCTGTGCCTTGATAACGATAATACCGTCGCTACTGATGCGTTGATCCGAGAGTGTCAATAATCGTTCTTTATAAAAATCCGGCAGCGAGGAGTGGCGAATATCAAAACGCAGATGGATTGCCGTCGATACTTTGTTGACGTTTTGCCCCCCCGCTCCTTGGGCTCGGATAGCAGATATCTCAAGCTGATAATCTGGGATGGTGACATGGTTAGAGATTTGAAGAGCCATAATATTGGAACACTGGTAAAACCGATTTATGCCCATGATACGGGCCATAGGAGCGATATTTCGCATTTATTGACAATAAAACAATTAGCACAAACTAAATAAACAACTAGTCATTGGCATAATGAACGAATGGGTCTAGGATGACCATTCACAACCCCACAATTTATGTAGGGGATTGCACGTATAATAACAAATAATAATAGCTCAGAAGCGCAACCACTGAACGGCATTTGATAGACCTGAACACAACCCGGCATGCCGTTAACAACAAATATTCAGGGTTGGCTAAACAGTAACCTCCAGCCACAGGCTGGCACGGATAAAGGAGATAGTTCGAACTTTGCGGTACTCGCAGGGTGTTTGATCTCCGTTTTTGGAGATAAGCATCCAAGAACAACAATACTGTTTTCGGAGGACAGTAGCCGATGTTTCAGGTACGTATCCACGGACGTGGTGGACAGGGAGCGGTTTCCGGTGCGGAAATGCTCTCAGTAGCAGCCTTTCTAGAAGACAAACATGCTCAGGCATTTCCAAGTTTCGGATCTGAGCGAATGGGAGCTCCCGTTGTTGCCTTCTGCCGTATAGACAGCAAAGAAATTCGACTTCGCGAACCGGTTTTGGAACCCGACGCGCTATTAGTGCAAGACCCCTCTCTATTTCACTCCATCGATGTTTTTGCCGGCCTCAAAGCCGACGGTTATCTAATCGTCAATACCGCCCGTAGTCTTGAAGAGCTGGGCATTGAAGAAGCCGCCGCCAAACTCCCCCCCGGTCATGTCTGGACCGTAGCCGCCACCGACCTGGCGGTACAGCACGTGGGGCGACCGTCACCCAACGCCGCCATGATCGCCGGTCTGGCTCGAGCCAGTGGCGAACTGGAACTGGAATCGGTGCTCACCGCTATCCGCAAGAAGTTCCCAGGCAAGGTGGGCGAGGCTAACGTAGTCGCCGCCCAGGCAGCTTTTGATGAGGCAACGGCGTTTAGTCCCGCTGCCGCCGAGCTCAGCGCTTAGACCGGAGGTCAACATGCTTAAACAAATGGAAGGCTCGGTAGCCGTTGCCGAAGCCGTGGGGCTATGTCGCCCCGAAGTCATCTGTGCCTACCCCATCACCCCCCAGACCCATATCGTTGAAGGGCTGGGTGAAATGGTTAAATCAGGCAAACTGGAAAATTGTGAGTATCTCAACGTAGAGTCAGAATTCGCCGCCCTATCAGTGGGAATCGGTTCTTCTGCGGCGGGTGCCCGAACCTATACCGCCACCGCCAGTCAGGGGATTCTCTATATGGCTGAAGCGGTCTACAACGCCTCGGGCATGGGCCTGCCCATCGTCATGACGGTGGGCAACCGTGCCATCGGCGCACCCATCAATATCTGGAACGATCAGACCGACTCCATGTCCATGCGCGACGCAGGTTGGATCCAACTGTTCTGCGAAACCAACCAGGAAGCGGTGGATGTTCATATCCAGGCATTCCGTATCGCCGAAGCCCTGAGTGTGCCGGTGATGGTTTGCATGGATGGATTCATCCTCACTCACGCCTACGAGCGGGTGGATATCCCCGAACAGTCGCAGGTGGATGAGTTCTTGCCGCCATTCGTTCCCCGCCAGGTACTAGATCCTGCCAACCCTATTTCCATGGGCGCTATGGTAGGTCCTGAAGCCTTTACTGAGGTGCGCTATCTGGCTCACCACCGACAGATGGAAGCCCTGGACCTGATTCCTCAAGTAGCGGAATCCTTTCGGGAGATCTTTGGCCGCGATTCCGGTGGTCTGATCAGCACCTACAAAGCCGACGACGCAGAGACGCTGATTGTGTCACTGGGATCAGTCATCGGCACCATCAAGGATGTGATCGATGAGCGCCGCGAGAACGGTGAGAAGATTGGCTGCGTAGCCATCCGTTCCTACCGTCCATTCCCGATCCAGGCCATACATGACGCCTGCAAACATGCCAAGCGAGTGGTGGTGATCGAGAAATGTTTCGCCGTCGGCATGGGTGGAATCGTTGCCGCCAATGTGCGTATGGCACTGACCACCCTGCCGCTACCGGTCTATACCGTGGTTGCCGGATTGGGTGGTCGTCCCATCACTCAGAAATCCCTGCATCGCCTGTTTGAACAAGCAGGTCAGGACAAACTAGAGGGGCTGCACTTTCTGGATCTTGATAAGCAACTGGTGGACAAGATTCTCGAACAGGAGGAGCTCACCGGCTGTTCCGGCTCGACGGCAGAAAACATTCTCAGCAACGTTGGCGTCGTCGCCACAGCCAAGGTTTAAGGGAGCAGGACCATGAATCAAGCAGAAAACCAAAAAGTCCGCTTTTACCAGACCGGCACCTACACCGTTGGCAACCGACTTCTGGATGGCGACATTCGCACCGTTCAAGCCAGCTCGGACCGATCCAATTCACTGGATTCCGGTCACCGCGCCTGTCAGGGCTGCGGTGAAGCCTTGGGAGCTCGTTACGCCATTGACGCGGCCATGCGGGAAACCAACAACCAGCTGATCGCCTGTAACGCCACCGGTTGCCTGGAGGTGTTCACCACCCCATACCCAGAAACCGCCTGGCAGATGCCCTGGATTCACTCGCTATTTGGTAACGCCGCAGCAGTCGCCACCGGTGTCGCCGCAGCCATGAAGGTCAAAGGCCGCCAGGATGTACGGGTTATCGCCCAGGGCGGTGACGGTGGAACCACCGATATCGGCTTCGGCTGCCTATCCGGGATGTTCGACCGTAACGACGATGTGCTCTACATCTGTTACGACAACCAAGCCTATATGAACACCGGCGTCCAACGTTCCAGCGCCACCCCACCGGCAGCGCGAACGGCTACCACCATGCCTGTCGGGCCGGAACCCGGCAACCAGTTCGGCCAGGGTAAAAACGTTCCGCTGGTGGCTTTGGCTCACAATATTCCCTATGTTGCCACCGCCAGTGTCCACGATCTCCACGATCTGGAACGAAAGGTGAAGAAAGCGATGAGCGTACGCGGCTCCCGCTATCTGCAGATCTTTGTACCTTGCCCCCTGGGCTGGGGTTCCAAGCCCTGCGATACCATCAAGCTGGCGCGAATGGCTACCGAATGCGGCCTCTGGCCAATGTTCGAAGGCGAATACGGCGAGATCACCAACACCCATAAACTACGCCGTCCCTCCAAGGTGGATGGCTACCTGAAGCTACAGCGGCGTTTTGCTCACCTGTTCAAACCGGGACAGGAGGGCCAGCTCGCGAAAATGCAGGATCTGGCTGATACCAATATCCGCAAGTTTCAGTTGCTAGAGGAGGGTTCCGACGATGAATAAGCCATTTGCAATTACATTGGATGTAGGCACCAGCCTGCTGAATCATACCGGCAGCTGGCGCACCGAGCGTCCGGTTTACGTCGACCGTCTACCTCCCTGCAACAGCACCTGCCCGGCGGGTGAGAATATCCAGGGCTGGCTGTTCCATGCCGAAGAGGGCAACTACGAACAAGCCTTCTACACCATCATGGAAGACAATCCGTTTCCTGCGGTGATGGGCCGGGTCTGCTACCACACCTGTGAAACCGCCTGTAACCGCACCACCCTGGACGATCCCGTGGGTATCAACGCGGTAGAACGCTTTATCGGCGACGAAGCCTTACGCCATGGCTGGAACGTTGAAGCGGGTGAAGATAGCGGCAAGAAAGTAATGATCATCGGTTCCGGACCCGGTGGCTTGGCCGCAGCCTATCATCTGCGCCGTAAAGGCCATCAGGTGACGGTATTCGAATCAGCCCCGAAAGCCGGCGGCATGCTGCGCTACGGGATTCCTAAATACCGACTACCACGGGAAAAACTGGCGGGAGAGATCGGTCGAATTGAAAAACTGGGAGCCGAAATCCGCCTCAATTCTCCAGTTTCCGACGTTGCCAATACCATGAAGAAGGAAGGATTCGATGCCTGCTTCCTGGGATTTGGTGCTCATGTTGGCCAACAGGTGGACCTGCCTAATGACGGCAGCGTACCTGTCCATGATGCGGTTACCGTATTGCGGGATCTTGAAAACGAACAGCTGCCCGACCTGCACGGCAATGTGGTGGTCTACGGTGGTGGTAACACCGCTTTTGACGTAGCCCGCTCGGCAACCCGTCTGGGAGCCCTCAACGTCACCGTGGTGTATCGTCGTGACCGCGACATGATGCCCGCCCACCATGAAGAGATCCACGAAGCTTTGGAGGAAGGTGTTCAGATCGCCTGCCTGCGAACCATCAAAGGTATTTCCGATGGTCAGTTAGAGCTGGAAATAATGGTCACCGGCGACGATAAGATGCCCCAAGCGACCGGCCAGACCGAGATGATGAAGGCCGATGTGCTGGTGCAAGCTGTCGGCCAAGGTGTGGACTTGTCTCCCATCGCCAACCTCCAAGGTATCGTGGAAAACCGCGGAGTCATTCAGGTCGGCTATGATATGCAAACCGGCTGCGCTGGAGTCTTTGCCGGCGGCGATATGGTCCCTTCTCCGCGCACTGTTACCGATGCCATCGGCCACGGTAAGAAAGCAGCGAAAAACATCGACGCCTATCTCAACGGCAAGATCTACGTAGCACCGGAAAAGCACGATCCAGCCCCCTACGAGGAGCTCAACACCTGGTACTACTCCGACGCCCCACGCTCTATCCGACCGATCCTGGATGTAGCACGACGTCAATCAGGTTTTGCCGAGGTGGTGGGTAATCTGGACGAGAAAACCGCCCAGTACGAATCGCGGCGATGTATGTCCTGCGGGAACTGCTTAGAATGCGACAACTGCTATGGCGTTTGTCCAGACAACGCCGTACTGAAATTGGGCCCCGGCAAGGGCTTCGAGTTTAAATACGATTACTGCAAAGGCTGCGGTATGTGCGTGGAGGAATGTCCCTGTGGTTCGATCGAAATGGTTCCAGAAGATATCTGACCGCTGCTAGTAAACCCATAAGGCCGGTCTTTAGCCGGCCTTTTTTATTTCTGCACACCGAGCAATTAAGGTCTGGCTTCTCTTACTTCCATACGCTCGCTATTGCCGATACGAACCTGTTGACCCTGGATGGTTTCGAAGCTGCGGGCACCAAGATCGCCTTTGTAAACCTGGTATTGGGTCTCTTCACCATTGCTGGGGTTGATGACTTTCACCTCCAACAAGGTCTGATTGTCCTGGTAGTCGTATACGAAAAATCCAATCGCGGCTGCCACCAGCACAGCCATTAATCCTAGGGCCAATCCATTGAGGGGTTTGCGGTCTGATTTTGGCTTCGCTTCAACCCGTTGTTGGGGTTGGTTCGCCAACGCTTCTCCACGTTTGTAGCGAATAAACAGATAACAACCGACGATTACAGCAGTAGTCAGCAGCAATTTGGTGAGCATTAGATGTCCTTGCACATGGATGTTGGGCAGCTGCTTCAGATTCTCCGGTAGCCGCAACCAAATAGCAACCCAGCAGATAGATGGTAAGCCGGATAAACAGAACTAAACTTTATACTGTGATCGCCAGGGAACCGCCGCCATGACACCCAATCTGACCCATATCGCCATCCATACCAGCCAACTGGAAGCCTGTCGTCAGTTTTATGAAAACTTCTGCCAACTGAAGGTAATCCACGAACGTCACCCCCACGGTAAAACCATTCTCTGGATGTCAGAACCAGGACGGGAACAGGAATTTATTTTTGTATTGCTGTCGGGTGGCAAGGACCACCGCCGCGCCGACGATGATTTCAGCCATCTTGGGTTCGCCGTAGAAAGCAAAGCAGCCGTGGATGTGATCGCCGATCAGGCTAAGTTACGTGGTTGCCTGGTGTGGGAGCCGAGACAAGAACCCTTTCCCGTAGGCTATTACTGTGGTCTGCGCGATCCCGATGGTAACTACGTAGAGTTCAGCTATGGTCAACCGTTAGGGCCCGGAGCCCCACCATTAGAGGATCACTTCCACCTTGGCAGCGACGGTATTGATTAAGATGGGCTATATAGAATCAAGCAGTGATCACTTGGTTTCGACCCTTCTCCTTGGCCTGATATAACCCCTGGTCAGCGATCTTGATCATCTCATCGAGCCCTTCACCCTGCTCGGTAACGCCGATACTCAAGGAAATATGAACCCGATGACCACCACAGACCACGGGAATCGAAGCCACCTGCTGGCGAAATTCTTCCAGTAACTGCAGCACATCGTCGATGGTGCGATCGACAAATAGCATTCCAAACTCTTCACCACCTAGGCGTGCGGTGATCACATCTTCCGGAAACTTCCGGATAATGTCTGCCACATGAACTAACACCGCATCCCCCACATCATGACCGTAGGTATCGTTTACCTTTTTAAAGAAATCCAGATCCATGATGGCGGCGGCTAGCGGTTGTTTTTTTCTGTTCGCTGACTTAATGGTGTCTTCACCCTTTTCGAAGAAATATCGCCGATTGTTTAGACCGGTCAGGTAATCCTGATTGGCTGCACGGCGGATCTCACAGATATGATCCATAGTCTCCAGGTTTTGCATAATTCGGCACTGCAACTCTTCAAAAGAGAAGGGTTTGTGAAGGAAGTCGTTGGCACCACTTTTGATAAATTTGGCGGAGACGGTTTCCATCCGGCTGGCGGACAGACCGATGATAATCAGTTCAGAATAAGATCGTGACTTGCGCAGCTTTTTTACCAGCTCAAAACCATCCAGGTTAGGCATCTCATAATCTGTGACGACCATTTGGATATCCGGATGTTCATTGAGCAGTTGAAAGCCCTCACGGCCATCTTCCGCTTCCATCACCGGTAGGTTAAACAACTCAAGTTGGGAACGGATCAAGGCCCGCGAAGTAGCGGAATCATCTACCACCAGCGTTTTTACAAACTGATTCCGATACAGCCTGCGAATAAAGCGGATGGCATAATCGTAGGAGTAACGCCCCTCCTTCACCAGATAATCGACAATTCCCTTGCTGAGCACCTGTTGGCGGATAGACTCATCGTAAGTCGCCGACAATACGATGGAAGGGATTTGATGTTGCATCACCAAATCAACCGCTTGCCCATCGGTGGCATCTGGTAAATTAAGATCAACAACCGCGGTAAATATCTCTCCTTGATGACGAGCTAACTGCTCTTCTGTTTCCTTGTAACTAGCCGCAACCACTGCCTCGAAACCAAGCTCATCAGCCACCATAAAACTCAATACACGGGTGATCAGCTCACTATCATCAACAATCAGGACTTTTTGCATGGATTTTTCTTAACTGACTACTTCAAAAGCTATTCTATTAGTGTAGGTAAGCTCAGCCAAAAAGCGATAAACATTGGCATTTTGATGAGCTATTGTAAGCTATTGATATTCAAACACTGTTAAAGTTTTAGTATTTCTATGTGTGGCTACATTGGTAATACCACCGACGATCCCCTGACCCGTACCCTGATGGAAATTCTCGGTATGGCAGATCTACTGCCTGATCTGCAAGACAATCCGGGGTCAGGACCTGCCAGCGAAATCGATATTATCGCCAAAGGCCAGCGGGGAACTCAAGTATCCACTGCCACCTGGTGGCTTTTGCTGGATGCGGAAGCCGACCAGGGTTTTAAACCCTCACGCTATACCAGTTTCAACACCCGCTCCGACAAGCTGAATCAACCCAGTAGCGCGGGTTACCACCCCTTCCGGCAGTCACGCTGTATTATTCCCGCCAGCTATATTATTGAAGGAGAGGGCCCTAAGAACGCCCGACGTTACCATCGCATCGTGCCACAGCACCATGGCTTTGCCCTGGGAGGACTCTACCGCCAGTGGACCCACCCTCAGAGTGGAGAAGTAAAAACCGCATGCTCGGTCATCACCCTTCCACCTCACCGCAATTGGCAGAACATTCACAGTAAATCGACCCCCTTATTTCTACCAGCAGATCAGCCACAATTAATCCAAGACTGGCTTGATCCCAAGATCACCGATGTGGACCGATTCAGACCACTGCTTGAACCCCGGTTTTATGACAGACTATCCTGCACGCCTATTCAACGCCCCAGCCAACAAACAGCTACAGGGCCCTCAGTGATGGTAGATCAACAAGGCATACACAGCCATTCGGAACCTTTTCGTCTGCAATAGATCCTATGTAGAAATCCCCGATAAGGGACAATTCCGAATCCGATTTGCCGTAACTCAATTTGCAACCAAGCAGATTGTCTTAAACTACAGGCTTGTTGATCGCTCTCCATCCGTTGTCATTTTTGAGGTATGCAATGATTAAACAGACGCTAATTTCTCTTTCGCTGGTCTCCAGCCTCTCCATGGTTACTTTGGCTGAAGCCGCTGATCCCGTTTGGCAACAGAGCAAGAGCGAACAAAGCTATGAGATCACCGTCTATCACAGCCCCACCTGTGGCTGCTGCAAAGGCTGGGTCGATCACCTAAAGGATCATAATTTCAAGGTCAATGACGTACTCACCGACGATGTACAAAGTCATAAGGTTCGGCTCGGCGTGCCCCAAGGAGCCGCCTCCTGCCACACCGCGGTAGTAAACGGAAAAGTTATCGAAGGTCATGTGCCAGCACAGGATATCAAGGCACTGCTAGCCCAACAGAGCAACATTCAGCTGCTGGCGGTTCCTGGAATGCCTTCAGGTGGTCCAGGGATGGATTTCGAAGGTGCCCGCAAGGACGCCTTTAAAGTCTACGCCCAGGACACTTCTGGCAAGGTCAGTGTATTTAATGAATACAGCGATTATTAAGGCGCTTAGCTCTCTGATAGTAACCGGTGCAGCAGCTGTTTGACGTTTTCGGCGGCAAAAGGTTTGTCACACAATGCTGAAACCCCAGCCTGCTGCACCCCCGCCAGACGCCCTTCGTTCTCTTCGCTGGTCACCATCAACACCGGTACCGATCGCTGACTGCTGTTGTTGCGGATCTGCCGGGTCAACTCCTGGCCATCGATATTAGGCATGTTGTAATCGGTGACCACCAGATCGAAATAGTTTTCAGCCATCTTCTTAAGGGCATCAGCCCCGTCGCAAGCTTCAACAAAATTCTTAAAACCGATTCCAGTTAAGGTACGACGGATAAATTTGCGCGCCATCGGACTGTCATCCACCAACAGTACCTGCATCATTTCCAGGTCAAACTCTTTGTCGAGTTCACCCTCTTCCGGTTCAATGTTGTGCAGCGTGGTATTCAGCGCGGTCTGCAGTTGTTCATTACTGAAGGGTTTGGGAAGAACGGCAGTTGCTCCGTTCTGCTTGATCGGATCAAGATAACGGAATTGGGTTTCGCTGGAGATCAACACAAAGGCGATCTCCTTAAGCTCATCGTCATTACGTAGTTGAGTCAGAAGATCAGCGCCGGACATATCCGGTAGATAGAGTGCCGATACAACAAGATCCGGATGGTCCTCACCAATTGCCTTTAAGGCGTCCTGGCCATTACCCGCACTAACCACACTGGCAATGCCTGCTTTTTTAAGATGATCTTCGATGATGCGACGCTGCACCTTAGAAGGTTCGACAATCATCACAAAAAGCTCACTGATACGCATAGGCCACTCCTCATCGACCAACCACACAGATTAAGACTAATGTATAATCCCGACAACTAAGGATCCTGTGATTAAGTCCTGTTTATTGAACAATATCGCTCATCAAAGCCATTCGGCCGCATGATCGCCATCATTTGCTCGTTTTTTGATCATC